>JBDLRZ010000061.1:0-42513 GCA_039799785.1 Bacillota bacterium
TGCGGATAAGACTTCGTTAGTAAATCTTTTATGGTGATTTTTAAAGTCCACAAGTGGATTGGTTTGAGTTGTGGAATCAAGTCGGTTAGCATTTCAACATCTTTTTTCTCATATGCTTCGACAAATAGTTGAGTTGTTTCTTTGATCTGAATGTGAGGAGGTTTTTGAAATAGGATTCGAATTTGACTAATCCAATCCTCAACCTCTTGATTGAGGTATGGTAGATTTTGGTAAGCCTCTAGAAGCATGCTATGTTCAGGAAACGTACGATGCGTCTTAAGGATTTCAAAGTGTATTTTTAGAAAAACGGTTAACGCTTTTTGAATCATGGGCATTTTTAATAGCATGATTCTCAGTACCATTTGATTCGCACCCATGCCAAGCAATCCAATGATATGGTAACGAATCATATTTAAATCTTTTAATGCAGCCGTTCGCTTCACTAACGTTTCATAATCTTGTAAATCGTATAACGTTTGTAAATTAACTTCTTCCATATTCACCTATGAAAAGACCCTGAATCAAGGTCCTTTCATTGGCGTCCCCAAAACGATTCGAACGTTTGACCTACAGCTTAGAAGGCTGTTGCTCTATCCAGCTGAGCTATGGGGACAGCATTCATAATATAGCATAATTTTTATTCCTAAGTCGCCATTTTTGCAAGTTTTTCTTGGAGTAAAAGTGCGACTGCATTAGGTAAGAATTGACAAAGTTCTTCAAGAGATGCTTGTTTTAATAGATCTAAACTTGGGTAGCGTTTTTGTAACAACGCAACCCTGGTGGGACCTAATCCTGGGATATCATCAAAAATTGATTTGGTGGCTTTTATTTTTCTTAACCGTTGATGAAACTGTAATGCAAAACGATGCACTTCATCCTGCAAACGAATTAAAAAGAAGAATAGATTCGGTTGTTTGGTAAAATCAAAAACTTCGCCATCCTTTGTAAGTAAACCTTTCGTTTGGTGTCTTTCATTTTTGAATAAACCAACGATTGGTATCGTTAAACCAAGTTCCTGTAGCGAGGCTAATCCTGCATTGAGTTGCGTTTGACCACCATCAACCACTATCAATTGAGGTAACGGTGCTTTTTCTTCCATCAGTCTTTGATATCTTCGTTTGATTAGGTAAGCCATCGCACCTGGATCATCTTGTTTAAGAGTTTCAGGTAGATGGAATTGTCGATACATTTTTTTAACAGGTTCTCCATTAATAAAGGTCACCATAGCCCCAACTGGTTCACTTCCCTGTAAGTGAGAATTATCAAACATTTCGATGTGATAAGGTGTTGGAATACCGATAGATTTTCCCAGGGTTTCAAGTAAGGTTAATTTATCATCATCTAATCGAGCAGTAAGGAAATGGTCATCTAAGGTTTGAATTGCGTTTTCTTGAACACTTTTCATTAATTCAAATAGTTTACCTTTTTCAGCAAAGACCAAACGTAGATCCATGGTTACCTCTAATTTTTCAAGTAATGCACGATGATTCAAGACCAGTTCTTGAGGATGAGGTTTCTTCAAATAATATTGGGCAATGAGATTCAGTAATTGCTCATCACGATCATCAAAGGCTTCCACAACATAACTTCCTTTGCCTAATAAAACCCCTTGTCTAAAAACGAAGACGGCTAAGGAAAGATAACCTTCACGTTCCGCAAAGGCAAAAATGTCACGATCTAATTTGTCATCCATCTCAACTAATTGTTGAGATGTCACGTGCTGAATATCTTCAAGAATGACTTTATATTCTTGAGCTAATTCAAAATTTAAAGCATCTGAGGCTTCGATCATTTTTTGTTGATATTGCAAGACCTGTTTCTTCACATTTCCCTTTAAGAATTCACTAATTTCATCGGCGAGTGCATTATACGTTTCTTCAGGAATATCATTGATACAAGGAGCTAAACATTGCCCAATGTGATGGTATAGGCAAGCGACCTTTGGTAGCACATTACATTTTCTTAATGGAAAGATTTTATTTAATAAATTGATCATACGGTATGCCGATCGTGAGTTAGGATATGGACCAAAATGCCAATAATGTTTATCGGTATTTTGTCGCATGATTTTTAAGTAGGGATCACTCCCTTTTCTTAAAGAAATATAAGGATAATGGGATCCTTCTTTGAGCATAATGTTATAGCGAGGATAGTGCTCATGGATGAGATTCATTTCTAAAATTAATGCTTCTTTTTCTGTTTGGGTGATGATGGTTTCAAAATCCGTGATGTGCATGACCATCGCTTGCACTTTTCCAGCTTGAGGACGTAAAAAATATTGGCTTACGCGTTTACTAAGATCTTTCGCTTTGCCAACATAAATAATCTTTCCCTCAGCATTTTTCATTAAATAGATGCCAGGCTTATCAGGAAGATTTTTGATTTTGATTTCAATGATTGAGTTCATTTTAAATGGATGATGGTAACCCCATACCCTGCTTGTTCTCCTTCACCTTGTTGAACGCGTTTAACAGTAGGTAACTTTTGAAAATATTCAAAGACCATTTTCCGTAATGTTCCCGAACCAAAGCCATGAATAATTTTTAAAGTTTTTGAATTGGAAAGCAACGTTGCATCATAATATTTTTCAACCGCAATTTTGGCTTCCTCATAACGCATGCCAATAATATTCAAACTACTTGGTACTTTTCCACTCGCAAAACTTCGAGTGGGTTGTAATGGATTTGACTTTGATGGGGATTCCGTTTTACTTAATTGACGAGCTTTTACTTTGAGGGTGAGTCCGTCTCTTGTAATCACCACAACTTGTTGACCGTTAATCGATTCAATCTTTCCTATCATGCCAGTTGAAGCTTCTAATACATAATCACCTGGTATGAAAGTATCTTCTGAGTCCGCATGCAAATCTTGTTCATAAGTGGTTTTTGTAAGGGATTGTTTTAATGCAATCGCTTCGTGAAGTTTAAGTTGTGGATTTGCCAACGCCTTAATCGTCTGCTCAACTTGAATGATGGTTTCTTCAAGTAACGCTTCTTGTTTTGCTTTGGTATTATCTTGGAATTGTTGTTCTAGTTTTTGAAATTCTTTTTGTTGAATTGCAACTTTTTTTTGTTGTTCAAGTAAGCTTTCTTTTTCTGAAATTAAACTCGCTTTTAATTTTTCTACCTCTAATAATTCTTCTTGGAGTTTAATGAGGGTTTTTTGTTCTTGGGTTGCTTGTTGATCGGCTAAATACTTTTCAGCATGGGCGACCACTTGAGGTGCTAGACCATATCGTTTAGCCATGATAAGTCCATAACTTTTACCGGGAAGACCTAGGATAAATCGATACGTGGGAATGAGTTTATCTTCATCGAATTGAAGCGAGGCATTGACCATCCTTGGTTCTTGAAGGGCTAAACTTTTTAAGCCAGGAAAGTGAGAAGACACAATCACAAAGGCGCGTTTAGCTTGTAGGTGAATTAGCAAGGATCGAGCTAGGGATTCGCCTTCTTTAGGATCGGTTCCTGTTCCTAATTCATCAATCAGCACCAAGTCATTCGGTTTAACTTGGTCGGTTAAGGGAACCAATTGCTGAATATGACCAGCAAAGGTTGAAAGGTTTTCTAAAACGCTTTGTTGATCACCAATATCCGCATAAATGTGTTTGAAATAAGATAAATTTGCTGGTTGTCTTGTTGGTAAAGGGATCGCTAATTGATGAAGATAAACAAATAATCCAACCGTTTTCATCGCTACGGTTTTTCCACCTGCATTCGGTCCAGAAATAATCACAATCGATTGCTTTTCTGTTAACAAAAAATCATTGGAAACAACTTTTTGTGGATCAATTAATGGATGTCTTGCACCCAACAATTCAATGCGTGGCGTGATTGAAAGTTTTCCAATGTAACCTTGGGTTTCATTCCCGAACATTGCTTTCGCTTGAATGACATCCAAATTGGCAATCTGTAAGTTGTTTTTTCTCAAGATGTCTGTGTCGGGTTTGATAATATCCGTTAACGATTTGAGAATGACAAAGATTTCTTCTTGTTCTTCACCAAATAATAATTGCTTTTCAAACGACAAGTCGACCAATGGTTTGGGTTCGATAAAGGTTGTTAAACCTGTACTGGATACATCGTGAATCATGCCTGGGACGCTACCTTTACTTGAGGTGGAAACCGGTAACACATAATGACCATTTTTCATCGTGAATAATGGTTCTGTTAAATGGGATTGGTATCGTGATAAAAGAGTTTGGATTAATGCAAGCATTTGCCCATCAATCGCGTGTAATCTTTTTCGAATTCTTAATAAGTTTTCAGAGGCTTGATCTTGAATGGTTCCTTGTGGCGTCAAAATCGTTTCAAGTCTCTGACGTAAAGGTTTACATAGGGCTAAAGATTTCCACAGGCTCGCTAATAATGGGAATTCGGGTTTGATGCTGCTGACAAAATCTAATACACGTTGAATGGTGTGTAAATCGAGTTGAATGGCAATTAATGCTTCTAAGGTGATGACACTTCCTTTTTCGATTAATGAAAGACTGGTTTCTAGATCGTGACTTGCGTGAATAGGTAAAAAACTAAACCGTGTCATCAGTCTCATCATCTCGTCAACTTGATTCCCTTTTAAGGTTAATTCAGATTCAGAAATAAAAGTTTGATCAAGGATCCACCGTTGACCAAGACTCGTTTTGGTGTACCCTTTGATGCGCTCAAGGATTAAGGGAATTTCAAGAATAGATACAAGCGATTTCATCTAGAAATTACTATATCATCTCTTCGTTGGGGTCTCCTGCATAAATGCTATAATATTGTCAGTGAAAAAAGTAACGCCTCACACCAAAACCCTGTTGGTTACTGAAGCAGTATTCGAAAAAATCAAATCTTTGTATGCGGATCATCAACAATCTTCTCCGCATGCATCTATCGTTTTCTTTGCGAAATTAGATCAATTTACGGTTTCAGTTTATACACCAAAATCAGAAAAATTTAAAGTCCTTTATCAAGGCTTTAATTTTGATGAAGATGCGGCTTTATGGTTAAAAAAAGAAACGAAACATGCTCCCACCAAAAGCCATTACGGAAGTGATGAAGTTGGCACAGGAGATTTCTTTGGACCCGTTGTGGTCACGGCAAGTTTAGTTCAAGAAAAAGATGTCCAGTTTTTAGAAGAATTAGGCGTTAAAGATTCAAAATTAATTCCCGATGCAACCATTCTTAAAATGGCAGATCAAATGACCGGTCGTATTCCACACGTCACAACCATTGTTAACCCACTCAAATACCAATCGATGGTGGCCAAAGGTTACAACTTAAATGAGATTAAAGCTAAACTTCATCATCATGCGATGTTGACCTTAAAGCAAAAAGTAAATCTTGAACTTCCAATGGTCATTGATCAATTTGCCAGTGAAGAAAAATTCCATAGCTATTTAAAAGGTCTACCGCCAATCCCACACCTTGTACTCAAAGAAAAAGCTGAAAGTTTATTTCTCGCTGTTGCGGCAAGTAGTATCCTTGCCAGAGCTAAGTTTATTCGGGCAATGAATGATATGGGAAGAATTTTCACCGTTAAATTACCATTTGGTGCTTCTGATAAAGTTGAACAATTCGCGTTTGAATTTGCCCAGCATCACGGTTTAGAAACGTTAAAAGGTATTTGCAAAACAAACTTTAAAACGTTAAAACGTATTACAGATAAATTAGGTTCTTAATTTCTTTAATATCGCTTCAAAGTAATCAGGTAAAGGTGACGTAAAGGTCATCTTTTTTTTCGTTGTAGGATGGGTCAACGTTAATTGATAAGCGTGTAAAAGCTGACCACCTTGATGAAGGGGATGTTTTTGAGGCATATAGAGTGGATCACTTTCAATCGGTCGATGAATAAAATTCATGTGGACGCGAATTTGGTGGGTTCGTCCGGTGGCAAGATGACAGGCGATGAAGGTATGGTTTGCAAATCGTTCTATTACATCAAAACTAGTCTCGGCAGGTTTACCTTCGGCGATGACATCCATTGCCAAACGGTCATCTGGATCTCTACCAATCGGCGCAATGATTTTACCTTTGTTTTCCTTGATCAATCCTCGAACTAACGCATAATAATCTCGTTTCATCTCGTGATCTTTTAATTGCGCGGCAAGGAAGCGATGCGCTTGATCATGCTTAGCAACCACCATTAATCCTGAGGTATCTTTGTCTAAACGATGAACGATACCTGGACGAATTTCACCATTGATCCCACTTAAGTCTTTGAGGTGATAAAGCAACGCATTCACCAACGTTCCGGTCGGATGACCCGGTGCTGGATGAACGACCATACCTTGAGGTTTCATGATAATGGCAAGGTCTTGATCTTGATAAATAATTTCTAGAGGGGTATCTTCCGCTTTCATGGAAATCGCTTCAGTGGGAAAAGGCAATAACGTGATCTCATCATCCAATGAAAGACGATGACTTGATTTGGACTTTGTTCCATTGATTAAGACATATCCATCATCGATGAGGGTTTGCCACCGGGCTCGAGAATGAGATGCATCTGTTTTGGCAAGCCATTGGTCTAAGCGCGTATTAACATCGGTTGTTTGAATCTTCATTTGGTTGGCCTTTCAAAGAGACTCGCGGCAATCAAGATGATAACACCAATCGTTAAAGCACTATCGGCAAGATTAAAAGTTGGAAAGATATAGTCCCCAAAATGAAAGGAAAGAAAATCAATCACACCTTCTGGAAAAAAGGCACGATCAATAAAATTACCCCAGGTGCCGGACAAAAACAAATTGATGGCGACATGATTCCAAAGTGAAAATGATCGAAAGTTTTTAAGGTAGTAATAGCCTAATGAAATCCCAACCGTTAATGAAATGAGTGCCAACAACCATTGATTTCCGGATAAAATGGACCAAGCCGCTCCGGTATTTCTTGAATAGGCTAGATAAAAGAAACCATCAATCACAGTCTGATTGACTTGGATGGAAGCCGCCCATTGTTTGGTCATAAAATCTAAAAGTAATGACCAAAATAGCAATTGAATATACCAACTTTTTGCGTAAGCTAAAAAGTTTTTTTTCACGATGCTAAAACCTCAAGGCAACGGTCGCACACTTGATGTTCTTGATGAGCATGTAAAGCGGGAAAATAATTCCAACAACGTGGACATTTTAGTCCTCCAGCAGGTTGGGCCTCTGCTTTCAATCCATCGCCTTCAGAAACGGTTACTGAACTCGCGATAAATAAGCGATGACGTTCACGTGCGGGTAATGCTAGTAATGATTTTGCTAATTCAGATGGTGCAGTTAAAGTCAATTTAGCCTCTTGAGAACTACCAATTTGATTTTGACTACGAAGTCCCTCTAACGATTTATTGGCAACTTCTTTTAATTGGAGAAAACTTTGGTAGATGTGTAAGTCTTTTTCAACAACGTTCTGAACCTTTGGATAATCTAATAACTGTGCTGAAATCGTATCCTTAAATGAAAATAAGCGAAACACTTCTTCCATCGTAAATGGCATGATGGGTGTCCATAACTTCATTAATCTTAAGGTCACTTCGTATAAAACGTGTTGGACTTGAAGCCTTCTTTGGGATGTCTTTGCTTCACAATAGAGAATATCTTTGGTGATGTCCAAATAGAAAGAGGATAGATCTTGGGTCATGAACGTTAATAAAGTAGAACTTGCTTCTGAAAAATTGAATTGATCCATCGCAAGTTTGACCTGTGCTGTGACTTGATTAAGCTTAGACATCAGTAATTGATCTATCCAACTTAAATTTGAAATCGGATATTGTTTTGGATTAAATAAACCTTCTCCATCGGATAAATTTCCTAACATAAACTTAAACGTATTACGAATTTTACGGTATGCTTCCGCATTGCCTTTAAAAATATCTTCACTGGCGCGCGCGTCTGCAGTGTAATCGATGGAGGCGGCCCAAAGGCGCATAATATCAGCACCATATACTTGCATCATTTTCAAAGGATCAACGCCATTACCCTTTGATTTGGACATTTTTTCTCCCTTGCCATCGACGACAAATCCATGAGAGACAATGTTTTGATAAGGAGAGATACCTTCTGTGGCAACGGCAATAATCAAGGAAGAATTAAACCATCCTCGATATTGATCACTACCTTCTAAATAAAGATCAGCAGGAAATTTCATCCCTCTGGTTTTTAAAACTGCTAATGAACTTGATCCTGAATCAAACCAAACATCCATAATGTCTGTTTCTTTTTTATAGGCTTGATTGGGTGAAGAAGCATGACGATATCCAGGCGGTAATAAATCTTTGGCATCGGTACTAAACCAATAGGAACTACCGTGTTTTTCAATGAGTTTTTGAATATGCTGAAAAACTTTTTCTTCCATAATCGGTGTGCCATCTTCATGATAAATAATCGGAATTGGAACACCCCAAGTACGTTGACGTGAAATACACCAGTCACCACGTTCCTTAATCATGTTATGAATTCTCACTTGACCCCAGGTTGGTGTCCATTTGACTCGGGCGATTTCCTTTAATAACGTTTCACGAATCGGTTCAATCGAGGCAAACCATTGTGGTGTCGCTCGATAAATTAAAGGTTTACCCGTTCGCCAATCATGAGGATATGGGTGATGATAAGGATGAACGGCTAGTAAAGCATTCGCATGGGTTAACTTTTCGATGACCTTTCCATTGGCATCGGCATAAAATAATCCTTTTAAATCTTCGCCTGCTTCTTCGGTCATAAAACCACGACCGTCGACTGGGCAAAGAGGTGGTAATTTATATTTTGTACCGACGATAAAGTCTTCTTCACCATGCCCTGGTGCAGTATGAACAAATCCAGTCCCTGTATCATTGGTGACATGTTCACCTAGAATAATCGGAGAGGTTCTTGCAAAAAAAGGATGAAGCGTTTCAATGCCTTCTAACGTTTTACCCTTGATGGTTTTGATTAATTGACATTGGGTTAAACCAAGTTGAGAAACGACGGTTGATTCTAAGGATGTTGCAAAAACGAGTAAACCTTTATTGGTTTGATATAAACCATAATCAAATTGAGGGTGAGCGGCGATGGCAAGATTGGCAGGGATCGTCCAAGGTGTTGTCGTCCAGATCACCACTTGTGAATCGATTGGTAAATGGCCTTTACCATCTTTCACTTTAAATCCAACATGAATAGCTTGATCGGTAACATCTTCATACACAATTTCAGCTTCTGCAAGGGCGGATTCACTACTGGGTGACCAATAGACAGGTTTCAGTCCTTTATAAATGAGACCCTTGAGTGCCATCTTGGCGAACACACCAATTTGTGCGGCTTCAAATTGAGGATCTAACGTCAAGTAAGGATGATCAAAATCACCAACCACACCTAAGCGTCGGATTTGATTCTTTTGTTTTTCAACTTGTTCTTTTGCAAACGTCTCACACAATGCACGAAACTCGGTAACGGTCATCGTTTTACGATTGACACCTTTTTTGGTGATGTAATTTTCAATGGGTAAACCATGGGTATCCCAACCAAAGACAAAGGGTGTGTCATGACCTTGCATGTGTTGATACCGAACCACGATATCTTTTAAGATGCGGTTCAGCATATGGCCCACGTGCATATCACCATTGGCATAAGGAGGACCATCATGCAATTGGTATTCAGGTTTACCTTTATTTTTTTCTCGCATTTTTTCATATAACTTTTGTTCTTGCCAAAAGGTAATGAATTGCGGTTCTTTCACCGGTAAGTTTGCCTTCATTTCGAAGGTTGTTTTGGGCATGAGTAGGGTTTCTTTTAATTCCATACGTTCTCCTTAAAAAATAAAACGTCCTTGTGACAAGGACGTGGGATTGACGTGGTACCACCTTGCTTCGTTGTTAACAACGCGCTCATTTGGCCTCGATAACGGGAGGATCCGGTGTTCTTACTTGATTTCAGTTCACCCTCAGAAGGGATATGGATGGGGGTTCTTCGTTTGCACCGACCACGAAGTCTCTAGTGAAGCATCCATGTGGCTTCTTCAACGGATTGATTAAATTATACGCTAAACAAGGCGAAAAGGCGTTAAGAAAATTTCTTGCCTGATAAAAATTCTGGTAATAGATCTTCTTCGTCTTCTTTACTGGCCACTTTAGGTAATGGATCTTGAGGTTTTAAAATCCCTTGATCAGGTTCAGGTTTCGAAACTGGGTTTGTGGTTTTCGTTAATGGACTTGGAACCGTCGTATAGTCATATTCTTCTGGGAATTGAGCCGCAATGACCGAAACTAAAATTTGATCGGTTAGTTGGTCATTGATGTTAACACCAAATTTAATATCAAGGTTGGTACTGGCAATTTCTCGAATACGATCCACAGTTTCTTGTGCTTCATAAAGCGACACGAGCGGTCCACACGTAACGGCAACAATCGCTTTGGAAGCACCGGTTAAACTGGATTCGAGTAGTGGTGAACTGACAGCACTCTGTGCAGCTTCAAAAGCTTTATTCGGTCCTTGGCCTAAGCCAAAACCGATCAATGCTAAGCCAGAATTTCTAAGGACGTTTCTCACATCCGCAAAATCAAGGTTAATCACCGCCGGCATTAAAATTAAATCCGTTACGGTTTTGACCGAACGAGCAAGCACATCATCTGCTTGTTTGAACGCTTGACCAATCGGTTGATTACCAGCCGACATGAGTAATTTATCGTTAGAAACGATGATGATAGCATCCACGGCATCTCTTAATTCATTTAAACCTTTTACGGAATTGGCGATTCTACCTTTACCTTCAAAGGTAAATGGACGTGTGACAATCGCAATCGTTAAAGCTTTGGCTTCACGGGCGATACGTGCGATGACAGGGGCTGCACCAGTTCCAGTACCCCCACCCATCCCTGCAGCGATAAACACCATGTTGGCGCCTTTGACAATTTCAGCAATTTCTTCTTTTGATTCTTCTGCAGCAAGTTTACCGACTTCAGGAGAACCACCAGCACCTAAACCATGGGTGGTTTTTTCTCCCAATATTAAACGATTTTTAGCTTGCGATGTTTGCAAGACTTGTTTATCCGTATTGGCAACAAAAAATTCAACATGATTCATATTTTCTGCAATCATGCGATTGACAGCATTATTGCCGGCCCCGCCGACACCAATGACAATAATCTTGGCTGCTGGTTCACTACTATCGACGACAAATTTTTCTCTTCCCATCATGACATCCTCTTTTCTTTTTTATTCTTCGTCATAATTGACGAAACGGCGTTTTGCCGATGGTGCTTGTCTTTCTAAACGCGTAAAGATTCTGACATCATCTTCTACCAATGTGTAACGATAACTAAAGCGAAGACCGCCTAGTAACGATAAGGTTTGCGTATGTCTAGCCCCAACCGTTCGAATATAAGGCTTTTCTACGCCTTGACCTTGACCAAGCGGTTTTAATAAAGTGGTGATACCAGGTAAAGCGGCGCCACCACCAACCAAAACAAACTTCATATCTGTCAAATCCATCGTTTCTTTATCGACCCTATATTCTTGTAAGGTCATCATCATTTCATCGATGAGGTGATCATAAAATTCTTTAATTACTTGATTGAAATTCGATTGACGAATCACGATGCCATTTTGTTGATAAATCATGCCATCAAAAATTTGTTGCCGCGTTTCATAACCAAATTTTTCTTTCAGCATTCTTGCTTCTTCGAGGGTAATACCAAAGCGATTGGCAATGATGGCTGTCAATTGTTCTGAACCGGTTTCTAAAGTTTCAGAACGGATTAATTTATGTTGGGAAACTAAATTCAAATTAGTTTGGTTTGCACCATGATCAATCAAAACATAGGTTGCCACGAAGTCTTTATATTGGGTTTCGATAATGTCTGCGATACCTTGACCGTCGAGAATATAACGTTTAACTTTAATGCCAACAGCTTCCATGACTTGGAGAACGCCTTGGAAAAAGGTCGATAAAATGTATTGGACATAAGCTTGTAAAACGATATTGGAGGTTTGTTCACCAATGGGAGGATTGATTGAATATTTATCGCCATCGATTTGATAACTCATTGGGACAATACAAACCTGAGCCACGTTGGTGCCAACAAATTCTTTTTGAAACATCGAATGTAAATTGTGAATATCCATTGGATGAATGATGCCATTAGGATCAACAGTATTCGTTCTTTTTTCTCCGTGGAAAACCTCAAGATGAATGGGAGGAAGCACCACATGAATGGCTTCACATTTCTTTCCAAGATGAATTTCCATATCCCGAATTAATTTCTTAATCACTTGTGTCGTTTTGTTGGGATCAACGAGTTTATCTTGCATTAATACGCGATGATATTCCGATTGCATCACATGTAAAATAACAGGCCGAGCATTCAGCTCATAGCCTGCGAGTAATTTAATGGTACCCGAACCAATTTCTAAGATAAAAACCGGAATGTCTAATGCCATGTTTTCCTTTTATTGAATAATTGAAAATAAAGGCGTGAATACATAAATGGATAAAATAATGGTAGAAATAAAGAATACACTCCATAACAAGTTTCTTCGATTTTGAAGAATTAATTTACGCTGTTGAAGTTCATTGGTAAAGACTTTTTCTAACGTCTTTGTATTTTGTAAAGAAATGGTATCCATAGGTTTCTCCTTTTATGGGTTATTCACCATCATCAACTTATTGAACAATTCGCTTCCACCAAATGTCACTTCAATTTCAGGGTTGTCTTCTGAAGACAATTCCTCCGATATAGAGCTCGTTTGGCTTGTTGATGAACTTTCAACCGTGGTCGAACTAACGACATTGCTTGAAGCTGTGCTCGCTTGTGCTAACGTAAGCGGCACCACCACAATAATCGTGGCCACCATTAAAGACATCGAAAAATAACCTAATCGCCGTAAGCGATAATAAGATGCTTTTCGATGTGTTTTATAGAGCTTACTTTTCATCGATAACCCTTTCTATAATTCTTAAGACTGCACTTTCTGAACGATGATTGTCTTTGATTTCTTTTTCGGAAGGTAGAATTGGATATGGTTTTATTTTTTCAAATTGTATTGAAGCAACCGGTAGATAACGTTCTGGCCCATGCCGTTGTCCTTGACTAACGGTTAACTTTTGAAAATATTGTTTAACGATTCGATCTTCACCTGAATGGAAACTTATCACCGCGAGCCGACCATGTATGCCGAGATAGGTAGATGCTGATTCAAGGACACTTTTTAGAACTTCTACTTCTTGATTGACTGCCATTCTTAAGGCTTGGAAGACTTGTTTTGCAGGATGCCCTTTTTTTGCTAATGCCTTTGCCGGTTTAACTCTTTTGATCAAGTTTACTAACTCGAAGGTTGTCTTGAGTGGTTGGATCACACGTTGGTTAACGATGGCTTTGGCGATAGGAAAGGCGAAGGTTTCATCTGCGTATTCTCTAAAGTATTGGGTTAAGGTTCTGATATCGGATGTGGCTAGTAAACTTGCTGCAGTGGTCGTTTGCCTTTGATCCATTCGCATATCGAGTGGACCATCGAAACGATAACTAAAGCCTCTTTCTGGGACATCAAACTGTGGACTCGACACACCGAGGTCTAATAGAATTCCATCGACTTTTTCAATGCCTAACTTCTTTAAAACGTCTGGGAAATGCTGGAAGTTCAGATGATGGAGACTTGCACGAGGACGACTACATTGCCAACTTTGTAAACTTTCGATGGCCGTGGCATCTTGGTCAAAACCAAGCAAGCGACCAGTCTTTAACTTTTCATAGATTTGACTAGCGTGTCCTCCTCTCCCTATCGTTAGATCTAGATAGATACCATTGGGGCGAATTTGAAGTCCGTTCACGACTTCCGTTAATAAAACGGATTGATGTTCGTTCATTTTTTACCAAGATTGGCAGCGTGTTCTTCAAATTGAGATGCAGCATCCGATTCATATTTTTCCCATGTTGAGGCATTCCACAATTCGATATGGTCATTCATACCAATAATCTTCACATTCTTTTCTAATTTAAATTGTTTCAAGGTTTCTTGAGGTAATTGAATACGTCCATGATCATCAATGGGTAGTTCTATCACGGAAGCTAAAGCAGTTCTTAAATATTGACGGACATTGGATTGATTAAAGTCATACGTGTTCACTTGTTGGACAAGTTGAGCAAACGTTTGTTGGGTAAATAAGGAAATACAATGCTCAAATCCACGCATAGCGAATAAGATAGGACCCGATTCCGATCGCATTTTTGAAGGAATCACAAGTCTTCCCTTATCGTCTAATGTGTATTGATAACTTCCAAAAAACATGTATCCCACTTTCTCCCACTATGCTTTTATTATAGAGAGGTTCAAAAAAAAAGCAAACAATTTTTACACTGTTTGCTAAAGATGATAAGTGGCTTAAAAGCGTTTAACTTCTTAAACTAATTTGACATTCAGAAACGAGTGCAGATTTAATGGCAGTCAGCGTCTGATTAATCTCTTCTTCTTGAAGTGTTTTTTGTTCATCCATTAATACCACTCGAATCGCCATTGAAATTTGACCTTTGGGCAATTGTTGACCTTGATAAATATCAAATAGTAGGACTTGATCAACGAGTTTTTTTCCTGCTTTTTTAACCGTCTTTACAACTTGATTGAAACTAACGGATTCTGAAATATAAAAGGCAAGGTCCCTGGTCACGCTTGGAAAGCGAGGAATCGGTTTAAATTTAATTGGACTGGTTTTTAATTCAAGTAAGTTGTCTAGATTAACTTGCGCTAGGAAGACGGGTGACTTACCTAAGTCATAGGTTTTTTGGAGATCAGGTAATAGTTGACCGATCGTCGCCACTTTTTGATTTTGAACCATCAAAGATGCACTTCGACCTGGGTGTAAAACAGTATGTCCTTGTTTTTCAACCATCCACTGATATCGCGACGGTTCGATTTGAAGTAGATTTAGCAAACCTTCGATATAACCTTTGACGTCATAAAATGTGAAAGGCATCGGAGATAATGCGGAACGTCCACTTCGTTCACCAAATAGCACTAAACCGAGTTGTAAAGTTTGACCTTGGCGATGGGCAATTTGTGAAATTTCAAAGATTTTTCCAGTTGCCACTTGTCTAGCCATATTATATTGAACCACTTGGATCAAAGAACTGATGACATCGGTACGCACGTGTTTACGTTCTTCAGAAAGTGGATTTTTGAGCATCAAAGGTTCGAGTGGTTGAAGCAAATTAAATTGATGAAGCCATTTGGATTCAACCAATGTATAGTTTAGCGTTTCATCGATTCCTTGACTGGACAAGTAGCGCTTCATGGACCGCACCTTTTCTTGTTTTTCATTTAATCCACCAGCTTGAATATGTAATGGCATCGGATTGGTTTGAATACGATCAAAGCCAACCAATCGAATCAATTCTTCCGCTAGATCTGCAACGCCTTGAATGTCTTGACGATGACGGGGAATGCTTGCAAGATAGCCTGTTCCTTCCTTTGAAGACGTAATGTGAAATTGTTGAAGGGCTTGCATGATTTCTGTATCGGTAAAATTAGTATTTAATAATTGATTGATATCCTTGGCATGCCAGAGTATGTTTGCTTGCAAAGGTTTTAAACGATTCTTTGAAACCGTTTGATAAACCTTTTTAACTTGGGTCAACGATTGTATCAGGGTTGTGGTGAATTGTAATACGCTTTCAAATTGGGATAAATCAATTCCTTTTGCAAATCGTGTCGACGCATCAGAAGGAAGATTTAATCGGAGTGAGGTTTTGCGGATACTAGCAGGATCAAAAGCTGCCGCTTCAATGGCAATGTCAGTTGTAGAGGAGTCGACGGCGCATACTTTTGCACCCATTACACCTGCTAAACACATGATTTGAGGACCACTTTTAATCACAATATCGCCTGGTTTTAATTCATAAGTCTTGTCATCTAAGGCAACAAATTTTTCTGAAACATTATCGGATAATGTTAATGAATGAGAAGGTAACTTCTTAAGATCATACATATGTAAAGGTTGACCCGTTAAGAGCATCACGTAGTTGCCAATATCAACGAGAAAAGAAATCGGGCGAATGCCACTTCCCATTAAATACTGCTTCATCCAGTTTGGCGTGACGGTTTGTTGTACGCCTTCTAATACTCGGATTGAAAATTGTGAAACTTGATTCGTTTGAACGTCCAATTGAAATGATGTTGGTAATAAACCATTTTCTGCTTTGATATTACCTTTTTTTAGGGGCCGATTGAGCAAGGCAGATACTTCATAAGCAATGCCTTCTAAGGACCATAAGTCCGGGCGATTCGCGAGTAATTTCAAATCAATGATCGTATCGTTTAAACCTAAATGATCAAGGATAAGATCATCACCAATCTTGGTGCTTACATCGAGAATTTCGATACCTTCAATTTGATCTGGTCTTAGAAATTTACTATCCACTCCTAATTCAAGTAAGGAACAAACCATGCCTTCGGAAGCAACACCTTTTATGGTAGAAGCTTGAATCGTTAATTTTGGTAAAACCGCTCCAGGTAAAGCAACCAAAACAAATTGACCTTCTCGAATATTACTAGCGCCACAGACGATAGTTCTAATTCCATGATGTCCTGTGTCTACGATCACTTTTGATAAATGATCACTGCCTTCTATCATCGATCTAGATTTCACCAAACCCGTTGTAATGCCGGTTGCTTGAACAAGAGGTGAGACCGCTTCAACTTCAATACCTGCTTGGTTTAATGCGTTGGCAACTTGTTGAGGAGATAGGTTGTTTAAATCGACCAGAGTCGTCAGCCATTGATAAGAAAATTTCATGATGTTTCTCCTCCTTACTTTCGGTTAAATTGTTGAATAAAACGTAAATCGTTTTGGTAAAAACGGCGAATATCATCAATACCATAACGAAGCATTGCAACACGTTCAATACCGATACCAAAGGCAAAGCCAGTCATTTTTTTGGCATCGTATCCATTCATCGATAACACTTTGGGGTGGACCATGCCACCACCTAAAATTTCAATCCAACCTGAGTGCTTACAAAGGTTGCAACCCTTACCACCACATTCAAAACAACTCACGTCGATTTCGACACTTGGTTCAGTGAATGGGAAAAAACTTGGTCTTAAGCGAATTTCTCTTTTTTCACCAAACATTTTTTTGGCAAAGGCTTGTAAGGTTTGTTTGAGATGGCCAAGGTTTATGCCTTCGGCAACCACGAGTCCTTCGACTTGACCAAATTGATGGGAGTGTGTGGCATCATCTTCATCACGACGATAGACTTTTCCAGGGCAAATGACTTGAATTGGTTTACCAAGAGAAGCTTGCATCACTCTTGCTTGAACAGGGGACGTATGCGTTCTTAACAAGGTGTTTTCATCAAAATATAAAGAATCTTGCATCTCTCTAGCAGGATGATCTTTGGGAATATTCAACAACTCAAAATTATAATGATCCGATTCAACTTCTGGGCCCTCAGCCACTTGATATCCCATACTTACAAAAATATCGGTGATCGTTTGTTCAATCAGATAAAAAGGATTAACCGAACCTTGATATGCCTCAGTAGCAGGTTGACTAATATCGATGACTTCTTCTTTCAACTTGGCCTGCATCACCAAGGTTTCTAAAGCTTTTTGTTTGGTTTCTAAGGCTAACGTTAATTGATCACGGGCAGTATTAATCCATTGACCGACTTGTTTTTTCTTCTCAGCATCTAAATCTTTGAGCTGAGAAAAAATTCCCATCAATTCAGATTTTTTAGCAAGATATTGATTTTTTACTTCTTGTAATTGATTTAAATCTTGGGCAAGTTCAATTGCCTTTAAACCCTTTTCAAGAATGGATTGGATGTTGTCGATCATGCATTGATCCTCCTAAATAAAAAAAGTCACCCGTAAGGAACGACCGAAGCCGTGGTACCATCCTTGTTCGTATGACCGCACTTAATTCCATGTTAACGCCATGAACGGTTAAGTTTTGTTTGAAAGAGAATTTCAAGTCGTTTGAGTGGTTTCACTTTTCACTCATCCCTAAACGCGACTCTACTGAACTTTCCTTAACAAAATTAGTATATCACGCAGCTGGTTTATATTGTGCACAACGATAGGCAATGATGGCAAATGCAACTGCAACATTTAAAGAATCAATCTGTTTCATTGGAATGGTGACTTCACCATTTCCAAGGGCCGTAATGGTAGGACTCACGCCATGGGATTCATTGCCAACCACGATGATGTTTTTTTCTTTAAAGCGATATTGGTCCAATGGAATCGCCTTTGAGGATAAATTCGTGACAACAACATGATATCCCTCTTGTTGATATTGCTTGATAAGTTTTCCATCTAGATCATCTTCGAGTAATTGCAAACCAAACATTGCGCCTTGTGAAGATGCAATCACTTTGGGATGATATCGATTGGCGGTTTTAGGCGAGAAAATAACTGTCGACATACCAAGACCTAAACTGGTTCTAAGGATAGTACCCACATTTCCTGGATCATTAATTTGATCTAGATACACGATGGTATTTCCAAGGGGGAGTTTAGATTTAACTTTTCGACAGAGACCAATGATGCCTTGAGGCGTTTTTTGATTGGAAAGAGCACTTAATACATGCGCTTCACAGATAAAGACTTTGACCTCAGCAGGAAATGGACGATCTGAAATAAGATAAACAGATTCTAATACCCCTGCTTTTAAGGCATGATCAACGAGGTGCTGACCTTCCACTAAAAAGTGAGTGGGTTCAAAAGGACCATCTTGATCCTTTAATAGTCTTAATTTTTTAATGTGTGCATCTTGTAAACTTTTAAACGTATTCATTTGTATTGACCTTTTAAAATTTTAGCATGTTCTACCTGATATAGCGGATAGGCTTGATAAAGTGCGTTATAAAACCTCTTGGAGTGATCAAAATGAATATCATGCATGAGTTCATGTACAATCACAGCGTCAATAATCGGCCATGCAAAATGAATCAATTTCATCGCGAAAGTAAGTGTTTTTGTTCGTCGTGAATTGGAACCAAGCCGTGTATGCATCACCCGAACACGAATACGATAGGGCGTTTTAATCGTTAGCTTTTGTTGCCAGTGTTTCACGCGCTGTTGAAGGTCTTCGGTAAAGGTTGATTTTAAAGCATCAACATACGGCGATGCAGTCGACGTTACACCGTTTCGTTTAGTTTTGAAAAAATCTGACAAATCAAGATATCGATGCCATTCACCATAAACATACATCCCTTGCTCATTAAATGGTTTGGGAATCTTATTTACTTTTTCTAATAACTTTTTTCCATGGAGCATCACTTGCTTTTCAATCCAGTCTTCACCCGTTCGTTTTGGAACAGAAACATGAAAAGATTGATCTTTAAAACGAAGAATCATCCTTTTTTTTGCACGATAAAAAATCGTTACAGGATAGACGACATCTTGGATTACAACCGTCATAGTTAAGCTTTAAATTTTGAGGCGTGTAACATCGCTAAAGTCTTTGCATTAAATTGTATGAGGTATTTTTCAAGCAATTGCGTCGTCATTTCAACATCTTTTAGATGGACCATTGAAGTGTGAGAGTGGTAGTATCGGCAAGGAATCGATAAGGTCATGGCAACAACACCTGAAAATGCTTTGTGCATTTCACCAGCATCCGTACCGCCAACTGGCATCACATCATAGGTGAATGGAATTTTATTTTCTATTGCCACTTTTTCTACATCCGCGACTAAACCATGGTGAGCAATCACACTTGCGTCCAGGATCGATAAGGCAACGCCTTGACCTAAACGCGTATCCATTTTGGGAGCGCCAGGTAAATCATGCGAAAGGGTCACGTCAATTGCAAAACCCAAATCTGGTTTCGCTTTATATGTCGACGTTTTGGCTCCTCTTAAACCGACTTCTTCTTGAACGGTAAAGGTGGCAATAATCGTCGCTTCTGTTTCAATATTTTTTAAGCGTTTCATCAACTCAATTAACACACCGCAACTCACGCGATCGTCCCAAGCCTTACCCATGACGATATCGGAATCATTCATGATCATCGCTTCGGTTTTAGGGTTTATCATATCGCCAATACGAATACCTTTTGCTTCCACTTCTTTTTTAGAATTCAATCCTAAATCAAGATACATTTCTTTGATATCCAAAACTCGATTTCTGGCTTCTGCGCTCATACCATGGGGTGGTTTTGCACCAATCACACCTTGGTAGACTTTACCTTCACGAGTTGTGATAAGCATGACTTGAGCTAATAAAACATGACCCCACCAACCGCCAACTGGGGCAAAACGAATCATGCCCGATTCTTCAATTTGGGAAACTAAAAAACCAACTTCATCCATATGTGCGGCTAGCATCACCGTAAGATTGGGATTTTTACCTTTTTTAATTGCAAGTAAAGACCCTAATCCATCGTATTGAATGTCATCGACAAAAGGTTTAATTTGCTTTTCAATGAAATGGGCAACTTGGTGTTCAAAACCAGATATACCATTTAATTCGGATAAGGATTTCAGTAAAGGCCACCAGGTTTGTTTCATCATTTTTCTCCCTTAATATGCATTTTGCTGTCTAGTATAGTTTACGCCAAGTTTTTTGAAATAGGCTTCAATAACATCTTCCGAGGTAAAACCTAACAAAGGCATCAAATCTAAATATGCTTGAAAAGCATGTTCTAAATGTTTGACATGCCAATGTTTTGATAATTCAGAAACATGTTGAAATACCAGGATGGTTGCCTTGGTGAGTGAGACGGTAAGTGGTTGAATCTCGTAAGTCATTTTTTGTGATTGAACTTCGATTGCCAACGATAATAAGAAATGTAAACCATCCGCATATTCATCAAGAATAATTGGTTTTTCTGCACTTGGTTTTTTGGACCAAAACTTAAAGGTTTTGGTTTCGTTAATCATTTCACCTACTTCTACAAGTAAGGCAAGAATACGACGATCTCTTGTGCTAGCGTAAGTCACTTGGTGTTGGGATTGGATATGGGCATCTAACTTCGCTTGTTCATTCATTAAAGGCTTGAGTTGGATTGTCATACAATCTTTTTTAACCTCCAAATATCATCCACATATTGTTGGATGGTTCGATCGGTTGAGAAAAATCCGGATTGAGCAATGTTAACAATTGCCATTTTTTGCCACATTTTGGGCTGTTGATAAAGGTTTGCTATTTTTTCTTGTGCAGTGGCATACGCATCAAAATCCTTTAAAACAAAATACTCGTCATTTCGATGCATGATTTCATCAAAGATAGGACGGAACGTGTCTAAATTACCTTCGGACCAAGTGCCATCAATTAATGAATCAATAATGGCTTTTAGATGCGGATAATTTGCATACATGTCCCATGCCCGGTATGTGCGATTTTGATAAAGCGCATTCACTTCATCGACTTTCATCCCGAATATGACACAGTTTTCTGGACCAACTAGATCAGCAATTTCTACGTTCGCACCATCTAATGTACCAAGGGTAATCGCACCATTCATCATAAATTTCATGTTGCCGGTTCCTGATGCTTCTTTACCTGCCGTAGAAATTTGCTCAGAAATATCGGAAGCGGGAATCATCTTTTCTGAAATTGAAACACCATAATTTTCTACAAATACAACGCTTAAGAATGGACTAATGGCTGGATCTTGGTTGATGACTTTTGCCACAGAGTGAATTAATTCGATAATTTTTTTGGCATAAAAATAACTAGGAGCAGCCTTTGCGCCAAATAAATAAGTTCGAGGCGCAATTCGATAAGATGAATCTTTTTTCATTTTTTGATAAAGATACATAATATGGAAAACATTCATTAATTGGCGTTTATAGGCATGCAGTCGTTTGATTTGTACATCAAAAATTGTTTGAACATTTAGATCTACACGTTGATGGCTTTTCAAGAACGTAGCGAGTTTCTTTTTATTCTCAAGTTTGATGTTTGCTAAGTCCGTTTGAAGACTGACATCATCTTGGAATGCTAATAATTTTTCTAAATGCTGGGGTTTCGTTTTCCAAGTTTCACCAATGCGTTTACTAATGGCATCAGCTAATGAAGGGTTACTATACATCATCCAGCGACGATGGGTGATACCGTTGGTTTTATTATTAAATCGTTCTGGGTAAAGTTGAAAATAATCCTTGAACGTATCAGCTTTCAAAATATCCGTATGCAACGCAGCAACACCATTGGTAGAGAAGGTTGAATAGATCGCAAGATTGGCCATGTAAACCATGCCGTCCTTAATGATTGCCATGTTGCGTCTAGCATCCTCGGTGAGATGCTTTTGCGAGAACTCTAACTGACTACGACGATGAATTTCTTCGATAATCATGAATACTCTTGGAAGTAAGGGCTGCATATAATGCACGGGCCATTTTTCTAATGCTTCTGCCATCACGGTGTGATTGGTATAGGCCATACATTTCGTCAATTGATTCCATGCAGCATCCCAAGGTTGATCATATTCATCCATCATGATTCGCATGAATTCAGGGATTGCTAAAATGGGATGGGTATCATTCAACTGAAATACAAAATATTCATGGACGTTATCTACTCTTTTAAAGCGACGATAATGGGAAGCAATAACGGATTGTAAACCGGCTGATACTAAAAAGTAATGTTGTCTTAATCGAAGAATTTTACCTTGTTCAGTAGAGTCATCAGGGTATAAACCATGGGTAATTTCTTTGACGGTTTGTAAGTATTCTTTAAAACTTTGATTACTTGGAATATTTTCTTCGGTAGGTTCAGCTGACCATAATCGAAGGTTATTGGTGACGTTATTGCGATAACCTACAACTGCCATATCAAAAGGTACAGCCCTTACATTCAAGGCATTCACCGTACGAATCGCATACCCGCCATCAGGTCTCAAATAGGTTTCCGCTTGTCCATAAAACTTTACATCAACAGAATGTTTTAGGTTTTTAACTTCCCAAATGTTTCCATTTTTCAACCAAATATCTGGAACTTCTACTTGCTTTCCGTTGACAATTTTTTGTTTGAAAAATCCATAATCATAACGAATGGTGTTGCCATGACCGGCATATCCTAAGGAAGCAATGGAATCTAAGAAACATGCTGCAAGGCGACCTAAACCACCATTACCTAAACCAGCATCCATTTCCATATCAATTAATTCTTGTAAAGAAAGCTTAAGATCTTTTAAACCACCTTCAACGATGTCATAAATTCCTAAATTTTGTAGATTACTTAACATTAATTTTCCAATGAGGAATTCCATTGAAAAATAAATAAGTTGCCGTGGATGTTTTTTATTATCGATGGTTCTTAAGTTTTTTAAGTTTTCACCTGCATAATCCCTAATCATATGGCCGATTATTTCATATCTTTCGGTAATATGACTATCTTGGACATTACGACCAAATTTTGATTCTAAACGCTCGAGAAAAATTTGTTTAAATTGTTCTTTTGTTTTAAACATAATCGTGAGGACTCCTTTATTTGGCGATTGGATCGCTAATTTTTTTTAATACAATAGCTGCGAATGAACCGATGGTCAGAGTTAATGTAGCGGGTCTTCCTTCTGGACCTTGCGTGGGTTTAGTCATCAACGGCCCACGATTAATCCGATTCCAACCACTATAGATTTCGTTATCTGTGTTCAGCACTTCTTGGTAGGTTCCTGAATCAAAGACACCAATATCATAATTATTATAGTAGTTACCTTTCATATTGAAAACAACGATTATTGAAGATTGATTGATTTTTCTTTCGAAGGCATAGACATTGTCATTACGGTTATCGACCATTAACCAGCGAAAATGGGCAGGATTGTGTTCTTCAAAGTGCAAGGTAGGTTCTTGGCGATATAAATGATTTAAATCTTTCAAAAGTTGTCTTATAGAGTCATGTTTTGGAAATTGGGTAAAGAACCAAGGAAGCGACTTTTTCTCACTCCATTCATCAAATGAAGCAAATTCATTACCCATAAAGGTGAGTTTTTTGCCTGGGTGCATCCATTGATAGGCATATAAATTTCTTAACAATGCAAACTTTTCATCATAACTTCCCCACATTTTGTTGAGAATGGTGCCTTTACCATGGACAACTTCATCGTGAGATAAAGGCAACATGAAATTATCTGAATAAAAATAATGCATCGAAAAGGTTAATTTATGATGATCATAATATTTGTAAATGAAATCAACGCCATAATATTTTAAGGTGTCGTTCATCCAACCCATATCCCATTTATAGTCAAAACCTAAACCACCAAATTCAACAGGCCTTGTGACGCCACTAAAAGCGGTTGAGTCTTCAGCAATTGTCATTACACTGGGGTGGAATTGATGAATAAACGCATTTAAATCTCGAATAAAAGCAATCCCTCCACTATTTTCTCCTTGCTGTGGATTGCCATCCCAATAGACAATATTACTTACCGCATCGATGCGTATTCCATCCAAATGGAACATCGTTAAAAAATAATTAATGCTACTAAATAACAAGCTTCTGACAACTGGTTTTCCTAAATCAAATTGTGGAGACCCCCACTGTGAATAGGTTCTTCGTGGATCAAAATATTCATATAATTTGCTCCCATCGAATTCATGTAGTCCAAAACCATCACTTGCAAAATGGACGATCACAAAATCAAGAATGACGCCAATGTTTTCTTGGTGACATCGATCGACAAATTTCATCAATCCTTTTAATGAACCATATCGGGAATCTGCAGCATGGAAACCCGTTGCTTGATAACCCCAGGAACCATCAAATGGATGCTGTGTTAAGGGCATAATTTCAATGTGTGTAAAGCCATGGTTTTTGACATATGGAATCAGTTGCTCTGCCATCTCTTCATAACTAAAGAACTCTTTTTGTTCGGGTTTTTTCCAGCTTCCCAAATGGACCTCATAAATGGCCATGGGGCGATCAAAATTGCGATTACGTTGTTTTAAATAGGTTTCATCTTTCCATCGATAACCTTTATAGTCTGTGATAACACTTGCAGTTAAGGGTCTAACTTCAGATTCAAAAGCGTATGGATCTGCTTTTTGAACGCTAATGCCATAAACATTTTTAAATTTGAATTTATATCGATCCCCAACTTTGCAAGTCGAAAGAAAGACTTCATAAATGCCCCAATCATGGATTTTAACCATGGGATTGGTTGTCTCATTCCATTGATTAAAATCACCAACAACAAAAACTTCACTTGCATTGGGGGCATATAATCGAAAAACAAAACCATCTTGATTGATGCCATTCAAAGTCCTAGTATCTGGATGGACACCAAAAAATTCGTAAGCCTCAAAGGAACCGAAGTTAAAAAAATGATCTATTAATTCTTTTGGCTTCATTAAATTTATTATACTGCTTTTCAACTTTTTAAATAAATCAGAAATTGTGATTCCATCTTGAATAAATTTTCGGTATAATTCCTAAGGAAAGAAGCAAGATTTCATGAGTAAAATCATTGCCGTTAACGCAGGTAGTAGTAGTCTTAAATTTAAGCTGTATGATATGCCTTCTGAAACCTTAATTTGCTCAGGAATGGCAGATCGTATCGGTCAAGTTCAAGGAACTTTTAGTTTGACAATTGGTCAAGAAAAAATGTCTATCGATACTCCAATTCCAAATCATCAATCAGGTGTATCACTCTTATTAAAGTATTTGATTGAAAAAAAAGTCATTCAATCCTTTGATGAAATCAAAGGCGTGGGTCACCGGGTCGTACAAGGTGGAAAATATTTTTTTAATAGCGTCATCATCAACGCATCTATTATTGAAAAGATCAAGGAATACATTCCTTTAGCACCTCTCCATAATGGACCCAATTTAAGTGGTATCGATGCCTTTCAAGCTATTTTGCCTCATGTTAAGAATGTTGCTGTCTTCGATACAGCCTTTCATCAAACGATGGAACCTCAAGATTATTTATTTCCAATACCTTATGAGTTATATGAGAAACATGATTTAAGAAGGTATGGCTTTCACGGCACCTCACATAAATATTTAATGCAACAAGTGCACAAGCACTTAACATCCATTAAGAATCCTAAAATCATTACCCTTCACCTTGGTTCAGGTGCTTCTTTAGCGGCAATTAAAAACGGAAAAGTTGTCGCAACTTCGATGGGTTTAACACCACTTGGTGGCATCATGATGGGAACTCGTACCGGTGATATAGATCCTAGTGTGCTTCATTTTGCTGCTTTAAAAACTGGTCAAAGTCATGAGGCCATTTATGAATTGTTTAATAAAAAAAGTGGTTTGCTTGGTATGTCTAAATTATCTTCCGATTCTCGTGATTTAGAGGCTGCTCACTTACAAGGCAATCCTCAAGTTCAACTCGCCAACCAATTATTTGTGAGACGAATTGCAGATTTTATCGGTCAATATGTGATACGTTTGGGTGGTGTTGATGTCATCGTTTTTTCTGCGGGTATTGGCGAAAACTCTGGGTTTTATCGTCACTTAATTATTGAAGAAATTAAGGAAGCATTATCGATAATAGAAGACGAAAAATTCAATATGTCGATTAGAGGAAAAGTTGCAGTTATCACCAAACCAGAAAGTCGAGTGATTGGTATGGTGATTCCAACGAATGAAGAATTAATGATTGTAAAGGATACTTATGAAATTATTAAATAACAAAACGAACAATTCAAAGATGTATGGTGATATTTTAAGCGCTATCAAAAAGTATCCAAAAATAGTTGTCTTTCGTCATGTGATACCGGATTTTGATGCTCTAGGAACACAATGGGGCGTCGCCACTTGGATTAAGGATAATTTCCCATTAAAACAAGTTAAAGTTGTCGGTGAAGATCATCCTTCCTTTACCCCAAGACTTTACCCAAAAATGCAAAAAATTTCTGATAAGTTCTTTGATAAAAAAACGCTTTGCTTAATCGTGGATACTGCCAATATCGATCGCATTGATGATAAGCGATATGATCGAGGCGCGATGATGATCAAGGTGGACCATCACCCAAATGTAAATCCATTTGGAGATATTTGTTTAGTTGAAACTGAAACGTGTGCAGCCTCTGAATTGTGGATGAAAATGATTGAAACATACGGGAAAAAGTATAAATTAACTAAAAAAGCAGCCACCTATTTCTACTCTGGTATCGCTGGTGATTCAGGTCGATTTATGTATAAATCAACCACACCTCAAACGTTTGAAATTGCGAAGAAATTATTAGAAACAGGGATTAACGCCCATGATGATGTTTACCTAAAAATGTATGAAAAAACATTAGAAGACCTCAAAGTAACAGCATATTTATTGAATCATTATCAAATTTCTAAACATGGTGTTGCTTATTACGTTTTAACGCACAAAGAACAAACCGATTTAGGTATGCTTGCAACGCAAGGTAAAGATAATGTGAATATGTTCAGTAACATCAAAGATGTTCATATTTGGTGTTCTATTTCTGAAGACATTAAAGATAAAGTTTGGCGTGTTTCGATTCGCAGTAAAAAAGTTCAAATCAATCAAATCGCTCAACAATATCAAGGTGGCGGCCATGCGCAAGCAAGTGGATGTAAATTAACCAGTCTAGATCAACTTCCACAATTTATTGCAGATTTAGATAAATTATTGAAATAATCGAACTTTTTCAATGACTCATCTTAGCCTTTATGGTATGCTTTTACTAATGAGGAGAATCCCTTGTTTATCCCACTTCACATCACGAGTTCTTACTCCTTTTTATCAAGTGGTTTCACCATGGACCGCCTCCTTTCGTCACTTAAAGAAAAACAATATACCGTTGCGGGGCTAGCTGATCATCAAGTCTTATTCGGTATCCCAGAATTTGCCACCTTAACCAAGAAAAATCAAATCCAATCCATTATCGGCATTGATATTGTTTACCAAAAAATGTTGGTTACTTTTTTTGCTAAAAATGAAGACGGTTATCGACTTCTCATTCAACTGAGTCAATTGGCCCAACAAAAACAAATCGATTCATTCAAATTTCAACCTGGTTCAAATGATGTGATTGCAGTCGTTTCTACTGACCAAAGTACGATTTTTAATGCTCCATTTTCCGACATTGCACTTTATCTACAAACTTCGTTTAAAGGCCTTAAACAGGTTTATTTAGGAATTGAACATTATCCAGATTCAGATCAAACAAAACTGAAGTCTGTTCGCCAATTTGCCAAACAATTCACCTATCCAACCGTTGCTTTTCCTCACATTCTTTATGGTAAAACGAGCGATGCTATTATCGTTGATATGTTAAAGGCAATTCAAAGCAGTGAACCCTTACTCATCAAAGAAAAAAATGGTCGCCACTACTTACCCCTTTCTTCTGAAGTTGAGGCTTTGTACACACCCGAAGAAATCATTGAAACCGTCAACATCAGTAATGCATGCAAATTTAACTTCTTTGTTAAACGTGGGCAATTATTGACGTTTGAACCGGGGAAAGATTCACAAGCTTTATTGCGTGAAAAAGCAATTGAAGGCCTACAAAATAGACCGATTGATTTTACACAAGTGATTTATTTAGAAAGACTTGATCAAGAATTAACGATGATTGAAAGTCTTGGTTTCGCTGATTATTTCTTAATCGTTGCGGACTTTATTCAATTTGCTAAACAACAAAACATCCCTGTTGGTCCCGGAAGAGGATCTGCACCGGGAAGTTTAGTTG
Organism: Bacillota bacterium; assembly: GCA_039799785.1. Lineage (GTDB taxonomy): Bacteria > Bacillota_I > Bacilli_A > RFN20 > CAG-826 > UBA970. The sequence continues at coordinate 28,546 of JBDLRZ010000061.1, forward strand.
CCTATGCTTTGGGCATTACAGAAATTGATCCACTTCCACATCAATTATTATTTGAACGTTTTTTAAATCCTTCTCGAAAAACCATGCCAGATATTGATACAGATTTTGCTGATAAAGACCGAGAAAAAATCATCATTTATTTAATGCAAAAATATGGTTCAGATCGCGTCAGTCACATTATCACGTATCAAACCATCCAAGCTAAACAAGCGATTCGTGATGTTGGTCGAATGTATAAATTTTCAAATACCTCGATTGAATTGTTATCCAAGGCATTGGGAGATGGAAAATTAGACTTACGATCTGCTTACAAAAAACTCCCAGCATTTCAAAAATTATTTGATGAGGATTCTGAGTGTGCTGAAATCGTAAAACTCGCGCATAAAATTGAAGGATTTATTCGCCAACCCGGCATGCATGCAGCTGGCATAATTCTAAATCAATCTCCACTCATTGAAAGTTTGCCTTTAATCACTCAAGGTGATAAAACCATTACCCAATATGAAATGAATCATTTAGAAGCACAAGGCTTTTTAAAAATTGATATTCTAGGTTTAAAGAATTTAACCATTATTGAATCTTGTTTAGCGATTCTTCTACGTCAAGGCATCCAAATCCAATTCAATCAAATGAATTATGAAGATCCTCAGGTTTATGCTTTATTGAGAATGGGTCTAAATATGGGGATTTTTCAACTTGAATCCGATGGCATGAAGCGCGCAATGAGAACCATTCAAGTCGATCGATTTAGTGATTTGGTAAGCTTAATTGCGCTTTATCGACCTGGTCCCATGGATAACATTGAAAGTTATGCAAGACGAAAACAAGGGTTAGAACCGATCACTTACTTAGATCAGCAACTAAAGCCAATTCTAAATCCAACTTTTGGCATCATCATCTATCAAGAACAAATCATGCAAATTGCTCAAACGATGGCTGGTTTTTCTCTTGGTAAAGCGGATGATTTCCGACGCGCTATTTCTAAAAAAGACAATGAAGTCATGCTGAGTCTAAAGCAAGCTTTTATCGAAGGTGCGGTCGTCAAAGGTTACAAGGCTGATCATGCCCTAAGTGTCTACAATCACATTCTGAAATTTGCAGATTATGGTTTCAATAAATCCCATTCTGTAGCGTATGCAACTCTCACATATCAAATGGCCTACTTAAAAACGTATTATCCACATGCTTTCTATGCTGCGATCTTAAATGCTTCAGCAGGCACCTCTGATACAAAATTATTAAATTATTTAGATGAGTTAAGAACGTTAAAAATTAAATTATCATCACCCAGTATCCAAACACCTTCAAGTCAATTTATGATGGTGGATCAACGTTTAATTGCACCTTTAACCATTATCAAAGGCATTCAACAAAGTTTAGTAGAAACCATCATGCAAGTAAGGGCTAAAGGACCATTTCAAGATTTATTTGATTGTGTGACAAGATTACACCCTTATCATGTGACCCTAAACCAACATGCCGCACTTATCGATGCGGGGGCATATGATGGCTTTGGACTCAATCGAGCAACCTTAAGGGCAAGTTTGCCGAATGCAATTAAAAATGCAGCCATACAATCAACCTTTATTGATGAATCAACCGGCTTAATTCCTGCGACGTCTCTACCCAAGATGGCTTATGTTCAAACAACCGATTCGGCTTTTGACAATTTAGAAAAAGAATTAGATGTCACCGGTATGATACTTTCCCAAAGTGTATTAGGACCTTATCGTTTGGATAAACAAAATCCACATGTCTCTACGATTCAAGAGGCTAAGAAAACCAACCAAGTCGTTACAACAGGTGGATTAATTCGAACCATCCGCGTGGTTAAAACCAAAGCCGGTCAAACCATGGCTTTTGTAACCATGTATGACGAAACCGATAAGTTGGATTTGGTGATATTTCCAAAATTGTATGAAAAACTTGCAACGATGATTTCAAGAGGTCAACTTATCATCGTCGTTGGAACGGTTGATCAAGAAAAGCAAGATAGTTTTATTGTGGACCAACTAAGGCCGGTAAAATCATGAAAATACTGAAAATCATTGATGGCAATGCTTTGTTATTTCGTGCCTATTTCGCATCCAGTTATGGTGGGGCAAGTTTAACGACAAGCACAGGTATACCTACAAATGCTGTGTATGTGTTTGCGAATATGCTGCAAAAAATACTTTTTCCTGTCGATGAAAATGTGCATATTTTGGTGGCATTTGATACAGGAGAAAAAACCTTTAGACATCAAGAATTAGAATCTTATAAGGCTCATCGAAAACCAGTTCCAGAAGATTTAATTCCTCAATTTGCAATTGCCCGTTCATTATTAAATGCTCTGCAATTATTTACCTTTGAACAATCTGGTTTTGAAGGTGATGATGTCGCTGGCACGGCAGCAATCCTTGGAGTAAAAGCGGGCATGGAAGTTGAAATATATACCTCGGATCGAGACTTTCTGCAATTAGTCCAACCGCACCTTACGGTTAATTTAATTCGCAAAGGTGTAAGTGAAATGATAAAAATGACCCGAGAAAAAGTGATTGCTGAATATGGCATTACCCCTGAACAAGTTCCAGATTATAAGGGTTTGGTCGGAGACGCCAGCGATAATCTTCCTGGCATTCCTGGTATTGGCGAAAAAACCGCCATCAAATTATTACAACAATTCTCTACCTTTGAAAAAGTATTAGAAGGCGCGAATACGCTCAAAGGAAAAACAGCTGAAAATTTAATCGCGCATCAACAATCGGGGATTATTTCTAAAAAGCTTGCCATCATTCAAACCAATATGAAATTACCATTTGATTTAAATCAAACCCTTTATCAAGGTGTAAACCAAGAACAATTTCTACAATTCGTCACCCAATATGAAATGAAATCTTTATTGGGTCGATTTCAAATGAAAACAAATACGACCTCTTCGCCCGTTACCTTTGAACAAGTCAAACAGTTACCAGAACTCAAAACGAAACAGTTAAGTATTGTTCCGATGATAAAGCCTGGAAACTACTTTAAGGAATCGTTAATGGGGTGGGTAATACACGATCAAACTCGTACGTTTGTACTCAATCTGGATGACAGTAAGCAAGATCCAGTTTGGAAACGTATCATGGAAGATCAAACCATCGAAAAAATTGCCTTCGATTATAAAGAACTTCTCGTTTTATGTCATCGTTATCAAGTGTTGATAAAAGGACCTTTTTTCGATTGTATGCTTTCAACCTACGCTTTAGAAGAAACCCCTTCATTAAATCGCCAAACGGTAATGCAACAATCGGGCATTCCATTAAGTGAAGATTTATTAGAGCAATCAGTTCAAGTTGCTCAAGCGTTAGGATCGTTGAAAACGCGATTAATGCAAAATTTAAAAGATAAACATCTAGAAAAGATTGTATATGAAATTGAATTTCCATTGATTCCAATCCTTGCTTCTATGGAAATTGAAGGACTACCCATTGATGTTGCCTACTTAAAAACCATGGAAAAAACGGTCGATGAAAAGATCCAAGAACTTAAAAAACAAATTTTTGAATACATCGGTCAAAGTTTTAACTTAGATAGTCCAAAACAATTAAGTGAAATACTTTTTACAACGCTTCAATTACCCAATCCAAAAAAAGGGTCAACCAATGCAGATGTTTTAAAGCAAATCATGACGCTTCATCCTTCAATACCCTTGATTCTTGATTATCGTAAGTATGCAAAATTACAATCGACTTATATTAAAGCGCTTCCTGAGGTAAGCTATCCGGATGGTAAATTACATCCCATTTATCAACAAGCACAAACCACAACAGGACGATTATCATCTTATGATCCCAATATTCAAAACATCGCCGTGAAAGATGAAGAAACGAAACTCATTCGAAAAGCGTTTTATTATCCTCAATTAGACTTTGTCCTTCTTTCTTTTGACTATTCACAAATCGAGTTAAGGATTTTAGCCGAGCTTGCCAATTGCCAATCATTGATTGATGCGTTTCAAAAGCAAGAAGATATCCACACCTTGACGGCAAAACGTTTATTCGCCAATGGTGGTGAGGTGACTTCATTGATGCGACGACAAGCAAAGGCCGTTAACTTTGGTATTATTTATGGCATTTCTTCATGGGGATTATCTGAACAACTTGGTGTTTCTACTACAGAAGCAAATCAATTGATTGATGCTTTTTATCTTGCTTATCCTGAACTCAAACAATATATGCAATCCTTGATCGCTTCATTACAAGATCAAAAATATGTTTCAACCCTTTTAGGCCGACGTCGATATCTTCGCGATATTTCTGGAAGCAACTTTCAAGCGAGAGAATTTGCCAAACGGGCTGCGATGAATGCGCCTATCCAAGGAACAGCTGCAGATTTACTAAAACTTGCGATGATTAAAGTTGCAGATGCCCTTACCGTTAATGGTTTCAAAACTCGATTAATCCTCACGATTCATGACGAATTAATTTTTAAAACCCCAAAAGACGAAATTGAAAAAGTGATGCCCTTGATTCAATCGATCATGGAAACCGCATTACCATTAAAAGTACCCTTAAAGGTCGATGGCCATTATGCTGATACTTGGTATGATTTAAAATAAACTTATGCCAGAACTACCAGAAGTTGAGACCATCGTCAAAACCTTAAGACCTTTAATGGTCCAAAAAACCATTAAACAAATCGATATCTTTCATCCACGGATGGTTAAACCCAATGTATCTGAATTTAAAAAAACACTGATTGGAAAATCGATTCAATCGATTGAACGAATTGGCAAATTTATCATCTTTTTCTTCTCAAACGGCGTTGTGGTGATTTCCCACTTACGTATGGAAGGCAAATACATTGAAGCCAAGGATGCCTCCACACCATTAAGTCGATTTGCAAGAATCGTGTTTGCGTTCACGGATGGAACCCGCATGATCTACGATGACATGAGAAAATTTGGAACCTTTGAATTGGCAACTCAATCAACTTATCTTCAGCATGCTTCACTTCAATCCCTTGGTAAAGAACCCTTACATACCATTGAACCTTCATTGATATATTCATCTTTTCATCGCGCCAATCGTGCGATCAAAACGTTATTGTTAGATCAACGCATTTTATTGGGCATTGGCAATATTTATGCCGATGAAATCTTATTTGCCTCTAGGATTCACCCTTTAACAAAAGGAAAGCATTTAACCATTAACCAAACGTCAACAATTTTAAAACATGCTCAACGCATTCTTCACCAAGCGATTCAAGATGGTGGTACACGTATTCGAACCTATCAATCTGGGCAAAAAATTGATGGCGAATTTATCACCAAAATTAAGGTTTATGGCAAAGAGGGAGATGCTTGTGTTAACTGTCAGCATCGTATCGATAAAATCATGGTTGGAGGTCGAGGAACTCATTATTGCCCACATTGCCAACATCATCCCCAATTTCCGTTTGTCATTGGTGTAACAGGCGAAATCGCCACAGGTAAATCAACCCTACTTCAAGAAGGATTATCATTAGGGATTCCATCAATTGAAGCTGATAAGCTTGTCCATGCATTCTATCAAACGAAACAAGCGGTTCAACTGCTAAAAAAAATCTTTCCAGAAAGTATCGTCAATCAAAAGATTGATCGACTCAAATTATTAAGGGCAATGGTCAACGATAAAGCTCGATATGATAAATGGATCAAAATTTTATTTCCCATCATTAAAAAAAATATGTATCAGCAATTATTAAAGACTCAATCCGACGTGATTTTATTGGAAGTACCGCTATTGTTTCAAGGTGAGATTGATGCTTTTACAGATGTAATTCTTGGCATTGAATCGCCCAAATCTTTACAAATTAAACGTTTAAAAGAAAGAAATCCTGAGACGGTCGATGCATTGCTTTTACTGAATGAGCGAAATCAATATCGAAATTATTTATCCTTCGTGAACGTGCGCCTAAACAATGATGGCAATCTCACGACTTGGAAGAACATCATCCAAAAAACGTTAAGGCCTTATCTTCATCAAGATTAAAGAGGCATCATGGCAGGTAGATGAATCGGTTTGGTAATGATTTGAACTAAATTTAACCAATCAGTCATCAGCATCCGTTTGTCTTTATACCCTTTAAATAAACCTTCTAATTGCATAATCGGGACGGTGCTCGTCACCATGGTGATCAAACCTTGTTTTTGTCTAGCAATGAATAACGGAATCAAGACATCGATTAACATATCTTCACTAATCGGTTGTGATCCTAATCCGTCTAAGATGAGTACGGTTAGTTTTTGAAGGCGTTCAAGTTCTCGACTAAAACCAAGTCCATCTGATTTTTTTGTTGAGACAAGTCTTGGTAATTGAAGATTAAAATCTAACAAACCAACGGTGCCTAATTCATTGAGTGCAAATCGATATGCAAAGATACCAAGGGCAAACGTTTTCCCAGATTGATGAGGACCAATCAAGGCAAGTCCATCTGTAGTTTGTCTTTGTAAAACTTTCATCAAGTACATATAGAGTGCTTTTTGCCCATCTCGTTGCTTGAGTGATTCAAAAAGTTTTGAGTCTTTCCAATCGGCATTAAAATCATCATAAATTAAGAAACGGGATACTTTTAACTGATCATCAAGGAGTGGACACGGTGCAATTTTTCGTTCTAAAAAACCAACTGCATTGCGTTGCATACTGACAACATAATGGCCCTGAGGCTTTAAACATTTTCCTGCCAATCTGCATTGCTCTACTTCTTGCGCATCACTTTCTAATTTCAATAAGGTTGAGAGGTGTTGGTGAATTTCTGACTCTTTAATTTTTAAGGATTCAATCGTTTTTTTTAACCATGGACTTTGCTTAACTTGATTCACAGCTTGGTTAATCGCATCTTCAAAATCATCTTGAATTAAAGTTTGGGGATTAATGGGTTTCATTTTAAACCTTTCATCTTGTCTTCAAGTTGACCAAGTTCTTGTTCATCGACTTCTGTGATTGGAACATTTGCTGCAACGGTTGGCGCAGGAAGGGTTGGTTCGGTTACTTCTTTTTTAATAGTTGTTTTCGACTGACGGGGTTGACTTAATTGATAAAAATAATCCATGGTATCGATTGCATGTTGAACATTCGCACGCGTTAAACTGCCTGCTAATTTTTCAACATACCTTGAGCTCAATACATTATTTTGTGTGATAAGGACATGATGAACGAGTGCATTAATCACACCAGAAGGTAGGGCATATTGTGTTTGTAAACGCATCAATAAACTAAAGTCTGCGGGTGAGACTTCTGCACCTTGTTGTTTCATCATTAAAAAATCTACTGGTGACATCATCTCCATTTGATTCATCAACTTCGCTTGTGTGGACGTTTCTTGTAATTGTACTTTTTGTTGTTGACGTTGACGAATAAAGGATGGCAAGCGTTTTTCTTGGCGCGCAGCTTGCATTACTTTATCTAAATTTAAGCGGTGATTTAAATCAAGATTGGTCCCCACAATATCGGCAGCGGCTAGTTCATCTAATCCTGTCAAAGTCGCAATGGACACCATTTGTTTAATGTCTTCTACATTGAGTTTTTTAACATCAATTGAAAATTGATGCTGTAATTGTTCCGCGAACTTTAATTGATCAAAAGGTTGCCTGATTTCTGCTAGTGATTTACCTTTAACATTTGAATTGGCCTGATTTAAAAATGCAGGATGATTCAAATCTGGATGAAAAACTTCTCCAAAACTAATCGAGACTTCCTTCGATTGTGGATCAATAGCAGGTGTCATATATTTCGCTTCAATTTTTTTGAGATACAAAAGATTCGTTCGTTGAATCAATAAACCTTTCAGGATAGGATCGTCCATAAATGCTTTTGGGGATTTGGGAGCATAAAGTGAAAAAGTAAACAAGTTCGTTTTTTCAAAAGTTTGGTGATAGGTTCTTAAAAGCCCAACCGCTTCTAACTGAGTTCTAGCAGATTGAAAGGTTTGTGGGGATGTTTGAAAATAGGATAGAAAAGTTGAAAAAATAATTTGATTTCCTTCTAATAATTGGTCTTGTTGCTTTAGACCACCATATAATCCAAGGGCCTCAACGCCAAGAAAGGGGGCATATGCTTCAAATAAAAACTCTAAATCCAATGAAGATATCATCGATTCTGAGCGTATTTGAATAAAATCTTGACTCGTAATAATTTTCATAGAAGGTTATTATAAATTATAACCGATTAAATTGAAAAGAAATGTAAGTTTATTTGCATCAAGGTTTCATTGCTTAAGTACCCCAATTTTGATAGCATTATGAATGAAAAGAGAATCTATTGAATGACCCACTTAATGTTCGATGGTTATGGCGTAAAAGCAACGATTCCACTTGGGGATAGTAACTTTATCAATCAAACCATTAATTTAGTGCTTTTTGATTTAAAAATTAAACCAATTTCCCCTGCTTATTTGCTTCCCTATGATTATGGCTTAGTTCCGCTTGATGAAGGATTATCAAGTTATATATTTTTAGACGGAGGCCATTTAACTATTCATACGTTCCCGTTACGGGGTTGCTACTTTGTTGACTTAAGTACACAAGTTAATATTGATCCAAAGTTATTCCAAAAGGTTTTACAACGTTACTGGCCAAGTGCGATGGAAAAAAGTCGATTATTTTCAGCAGATCGAAATGGTCTTAACCAATCTGAACCGTTTGATCCAAAATCTGTATTTGGACCGCACGTCATGGCAACGATTCAATTGAAATCTCCCATTAATCTCGAAACCTCAAACCGTTTTTTAGAAGGGTTAATTCAAGATATTGGTATGACGCCTATTACTAGAGCTTTTGGGTTATACAATCAATATCACAACCCAACTTTTTTATCGAGCATTGTGATGATCGCTGAATCGCACTTATCCATCCATGTAAACTTAAAGCAGAACGTGATGTACTTTGATATTTTTTCTTGCAAAATGTTTGACTATGCGAGTGTTCAAGGATTACTTGAAAATATGGGAAAAGTGAAAAGTTGGCACGTCGTTCCACGCGGTGAAAAACACGATCCACGCTCTACAAATAGACAAGCTAAGACGTCGATGAGTTCTAAAGCAAAGCAAGCCTTAAATTGGTGGAAAGATACCAAATGAAATCCTTAAATATTGGAGTGCTTACTTCTGGTGGTGACTCACCTGGAATGAATGCTGCTATTCGAGCAATCATTCGTGCTGGCATTAGTCATGGCCATCAAATGTATGCCATTTACAATGGTTATCGCGGATTAGTCTCGGGTCAAATCGAAAAAGTAGATCGCTCCTTTGTTTCACAAATCATTAATAAGGGTGGAACCATACTTCGTTCTGCTCGCCTTCCGGAATTTATCGATGCCAATATTCGCGAAGAAGGCGTTAAGCAACTTAAAAAATTCGGAATTAATGCTTTGGTCGTCATTGGTGGAGATGGTACCTACCGTGGTGCAAAAGATTTATCAGATATGGGAATCAACTGTATTGGTTTACCTGGCACAATTGATAATGATATTGCATGCACCGATTACACCATTGGATTTGATACATGTCTCAATACGATTGTTACGGCAGTCGATAAACTGCGTGATACGACCTTCTCACATCAACGCTGCTCCATTATAGAAGTCATGGGTAATCGCGCAGGAGATCTGGCGATTTATGCAGGCTTGGCATGTGGCGCAGAATTAACCATTTCCGGTGATAATTTTATGCCGTTACAAGAAATGATTGAACGTTTAAAATTTCAAAAAGCTACCAGTAAAAACCACGCGATGGTGATCGTTTCTGAAAAATTATTTGATCTTCAAGAACTTGCTCGTTTTATTCAACAAGAAACCGGTTTTGAAGTGAGAACGGAAGTTTTAGGACGCATACAACGAGGTGGTTCTCCTTCTGCTTTTGATCGCATTCTTGCCTCACGGATGGGCGAATACGCCGTGCAATGTTTAAATGAAGGGAAGACCAGTCGCTGTATTGGAGTCCGCGGCCAAGAACTTGTGGATTTTGATATTTACGAAGCACTTGCTATGCAACGAGCAAAGCATACTAGCATCGTAAATGTGATTGATCGGTTGAAATAACATGATGTATCGATTTGATAAAAAGACGAAAATTGTTGCTACGATAGGCCCCGCATCAGAAACCTATGAAAAACTTTTAGAGTTGGTGGATGCTGGCATGAATGTCATGCGGGTCAACTTTTCCCATGGAGACTATCCAACCCATTTAAAGAAAATTGAAATGGCTCGTCGCTTAGAAAAAGAAAAAGGCATTTTTATTCCTGTGATGCTGGATTCACGTGGTCCAGAAATACGTGTGGGCATGTTTGAAAATGATTCAGCCTTGATAAAACAAGATAGTGTCGTACGTGTCAGTATGAAACCATTATTAGGTAATGCGGAAATTTTTTCCGTTTCCTATGCCGATTTATATGAGGATGTTAAGGTTGGCGATCAATTGAGAATTGATGATGGTAATTTAGCGCTCTTAATCGTTGAAAAAGATCGCATTAACCATCAACTTGTGTGTAAAGCTTTGAATACGCATACCATTAAAAATCGCAAAGGTTTAAATGCACCATTTGCTCGATTATCCATGCCGTTTATTTCTGCCCAAGATGAAGCAGATTTTAAATTTGGATGTGAACATGATGTGAACTATATTGCAGCAAGTTTTACAAGAAGAAAACAAGATGTTTTGGACATTCGAGCCATTTTAGAAAAATATGGTAAACCCAATATTCAAATCATTGCAAAAATTGAAAACCCTGAAGGCGTTAGTAACTTAGAAGAAATCCTTGAAGTCGCCGATGGGATCATGGTTGCACGTGGAGATTTGGGTGTTGAAATTGCCGCCGAGCAAGTTCCAATCGTTCAAAAAAGAATTGTATCGATGTGTCGCCGAGTTGGTAAACCCGTGATTACGGCTACGCAAATGTTAGATAGCATGGTGAACATGCCTAGACCAACACGCGCAGAAGTTTCTGATGTGGCGAATGCGATCTTGGAAAGTAGTGATGCTGTGATGTTATCTGCAGAGTCTGCCAGTGGAAAATATCCAGTTGAATCCGTGAATATGCAAGCCAAGATTGCCCAAACCATGGAAAAAGAATTGGACTATTTAAAGATGTCCAATCAAGCCTATGAAAGTAGCAAAAAAATCAATTCGGATGCCATTGCCAATTCTGTTGCGAATACAGCATTGCTAATTAACGCTCAAGCAATCATTACCTTTACTGAAACTGGTGGGGCCGCAAGACGAATTGCCAAAGCGAGACCCGCTTGTCCAATCTTTGCAATCAGTGATCGCCGAGAAACCGTATTATCATTAGGTTTAGTGTGGGGTGTATATGCATTTTATGCAAAAACTTTACCTCAATTTATTGAAGACATGGAAGCGTTTGCCATCTTAAAAGCTAGACAAATCGGTTTAAAGCCAGGTGCAAATATCCTCCTTACCGGTGGTGTTCCTACGGGTGTAGGTTCCACAAATTTTATGAAAATTTTAACGTTAAAGGATGTTAAAGAAGAATCGTTATGAAGTATGTGATTGCGCTCGATATTGGCGGAACAAATTTGAGGGCAGCCCTTGTAAATGAATCCTATCAAATCCTCGATCTCGTTGTGGAGTCGACGCCATTAAATGACATCAATGCTTTTCTTATGCAAGTGAAGAAAAGTATTGATACTTTATTGAAAAAACAACCCAATATTCATGCAATTGCATGCGGAGTGCCTGGAAGAGTTGATGTCTTGGGTGGTATCGATATTCTTCCAAATATTGGCATCAGAAATGTACCTTTACAATCCTTTTTAGAAACAACCTTTCAACGCCCAGTTGTGATTAAAAATGATGCAGTGATGGCAGCAGTCGCTGAAGGAAATTTAGGTTATGGAAAAGCGTTAGAATCAAGCTACTTTATAACGATTTCTACTGGTATTGGTGCTGCCTTTATTGCCAATCACGAATTAAGACATAGTTCAGAGGAAGCTGGGCATATGCTGGTTCAACTAGGTGATCATGTTGAAGAATTAGAAAAAGTTGCCAGTGGACAAGGCATCGTTCAATTAGCAGCATTTCATGGTGTTTCAATTCCAGATGCAAAAACTTTTTTTGAACGTTATGGAAATGGGGATACTTCAATTAAACCAATTTTTAATCATTGGTTGGGATATGTTACAGATTTTTTAAAATGGGTAGATCATTACTATCAACCTAAAGCCTTTATTCTTACGGGTGGCGTCATGAAATCAAAAGCTTATTTCTGGAAAGAATTACAGGCAGCTGTTCCGCATATTCCACTCGCATTAGCCCAATTCGGACAAGACGCTGGGATTATCGGTGCAGCAAACTTAGCCTTTGCCGTGAAATAATTGCACTTCGTTAAATTCGTTATATAATTAAGTTAACGTTCAAGAAGCTTTGTGAATTGATATCGCGATTAGAGAGTTAAGAAGCGTTGGTGAAATCTTAACCGCATCCCATTCCACATCACCACTTCTATTAAAAGTAACGTACCGTTTGCTCGCGTTAAGAGCCATGAGTGTACATGCCCTACGCATGTAAATTAAGGTGGTACCACGCACGTGAAGCGTCCTTATGAATGGACGTTTTTTTATTTAAAGGAGAAACTATGATCATTACCCTACCCGATGGCAAAACCATGAATCTAAATCCCGGCACAACGGGACTCGATGTGGCAACGCAAATTTCACCATCCTTAGCAAAGCGCGTCCTCGCTTACGCGTTGGATGGTCAGCTTTTTGATTTGTATTGGCCCATTCCTAAAGATGGTCAATTTAAATTACTAACAGAAAAAGATCCAGAAACTTTAATGATGCTTCGTCATGATGCTTCGCACTTATTGGCTCAGGCTATCATCGCGTTGTATCCAGGTACAAAATTCGGTGTTGGTCCTGCCATCGATGAAGGTTTTTATTATGATATGGATCTATCACAACCCATCAGTGAAGAAGATTTCCCAAAAATAGAAGCAAAAATGCTTGAGCTTTCAAAACAAGCTTTTCCAATTTCTAGAAAAGAAATTTCAAAGCAAGATGCGCTAATCATGTTCAAAGATGACCCCTATAAGACGGAAATGATTCAAGCATTAACGGGTACGATTTCAATTTATACCCAAGGTGCTTTTACCGACTTATGTTTGGGGCCTCACTTTATCAATACGAGTTATAACCAAAACTTTAAATTATTAACCACCGCGGGCGCTTATTGGCGTGGAGATAGCAAAAATAAACAACTGACACGAATCTATGGCACAGCATTTTTTAATAAAAAGGATTTAGATGCTTATGTTGTCATGCTAGAAGAAAGAAAAAAACGTGATCATCGAAAATTAGGTAAAGAACTTGGTTTATTTATGATTTCAGATTATGGTCCGGGTTTTCCTTTCTGGTTAAATAAGGGCATGGTTTTAAGAAAAACATTAGAGAATTTCTGGATCGACGTTCATCGTGCTGCTGGTTATCAACTTGTGCAAACACCCACCATGTTATCCAAAGAATTATGGGAAACGTCAGGCCATTGGTTTAATTACCGCGACAACATGTATGTTTCAGAAGTCGATGAAAAAGAATATGCCATCAAACCAATGAACTGTCCTGGTAGCATGCTTGTATATAAAAATGAGTTCTACTCTTATAAGGATTTACCAATTCGAATGGGTGAATTAGGAAACGTCCATCGCCATGAGGCAAGTGGTGCCTTATCAGGATTATTCCGCGTTCGTAACTTTACGCAAGATGATGCCCATATTTATTGCACGCCAGAACAACTCGAAAGTGAAGTCAGAGAAATTGTAAAATTATTTGATTTCTTTTATAAAAAAGTATTCCATATCGATTATGATGTTTACCTTTCCACACGCCCAGAAAATAAATATATCGGTACACTTGAAACTTGGGAAAAGTCAGAAAAAGCTCTTGGTGATGCACTCACTGGCATGGGGAAAACTTATAAAGTCAATCCAGGAGACGGAGCCTTTTATGGACC
>JBDLRZ010000062.1:0-10300 GCA_039799785.1 Bacillota bacterium
CCTGCTGGCGGCGCCAAGAAATAGGAGGATGGCATATGATTAACAAACCATCAAAAAATTCGCAACGGCAATTACGCCACGCCCGAATTCGCAAAACTCTTTCTGGAACAACTGCACGTCCTCGTTTATCGGTGTATCGTTCCAATACTGGCATTTATGCTCAAGTGATTGATGATACCAAAGGCGTGACGATCGTTGCTTCTTCCTCCAAAGTTTTAAAAGTTGGCAAAACATTAGACGCCGCAAAACAAGTCGGTTCTGATGTTGCCAAGAAAGCTTTAGCCAAGGGCATCAAAGCAGTTGTTTTTGATCGCTCTGGTTACCTCTATCATGGTCGCATTAAGGCATTAGCCGATGCAGCACGTGAAGCTGGCTTACAATTCTAAGGAGAACCCAATGGAAAAAACAGACATCAAAACTGAAGTTAAACCTACCGTGAAGACAGAAGTCAAACCAACAACGACTGCTCCTCAAGGCAATCGCGGTGGATTCTCAAATGATCGCGGTCCTCGTCGCGACAATCGTGGTCCACGTCGTCCTCGTCGGGACAATGAACCAAAAGAATTTGAAGAAAGAACCGTTGCCATTAAACGTGTTACTAAAGTCGTCAAAGGTGGTAAGCACATGCGCTTTACTGCACTTGTCGTCATTGGAAATGGTAAAGGAAAATATGGCTTTGCTCATGGTAAAGCTGGTGAAGTTCCTGATGCGATTAAGAAAGCTTTAGAAGCAGCTCGTAAAAATACAAGCATGATTCAATTCGTTCGCGCTGGCACGATTACCCATGAAGTTCAAGGTCAATGGGGTGCCACCAATGTCTTCTTAAAACCAGCACCAGACGGTACCGGTATTATTGCTGGTGGACCGGTTCGTGCGATTTTAGAATTAGCAGGATGCAAAAACGTCTACTCTAAAGTTTATGGTTCACGCGCTGCGATCAATATTGTCCGTGCAACGCATGATGCCTTAAGTCAAATCAAATCAAAGAAAGAATATCTTGCTTTAAGAGGCAAGCTCTAGGAGGTTATCTGCCATGGCTTTACATCAATTAAAAGCAAATCAAGGTGCCCGAAAATTACGTACCCGTGTGGGTCGTGGTATCGGTTCTGGCTTAGGAAAAACTTCCGGTCGTGGGATTCTTGGTCAAGGTTCGCGTTCTGGTGGTTCTGTCCGTCCAGGATTTGAAGGTGGTCAAAACCCGATCTATCGCCGTATTCCTAAAAGAGGATTTAAAAATTTTACAACCCTTCGATATGGCGTCGTCAATGTTGGCGATTTAAGCCAATTTAAAGATGGAAGTGAAGTCAATCCAACCATCCTCATTGAAAAAGGTCTCGTCAAAGGCAAAGCCAGAGGCATCAAAATTTTAGGCACTGGCAAATTAGACAAAAAATTAAAAGTGGTCGCTCACCATTTTTCGCAATCTGCTTTAAAAGCAATTACAGAAGCTGGCGGTACCACTGAGGTAATTAAATAATGAAAAAAATTGCTGCCATCTTTACAAACAAAGAAATCGTCAATCGCATTTTTTTCGTGGTGATGATTTTATTCGTGTTTCGCATTGGGGCTGCAATTACCGTTCCTGGAGTCACGGTGCAAGATGTTGATTTCCAAACCAATAACGCCTTATCGCTTCTCAATTTATTAGGTGGTGGTGCATTACAAAGTTTTTCTGTGTTTGCACTTGGAGTCTCACCTTATATTACCAGTAGCATCATTGTTCAATTGCTAGGAATGGACGTCTTACCTGCTTTAACTGAATTAAGTAAGCAAGGTCAATCTGGCCGAAAGAAAATGGAAATGACCACGCGTTATTTAACCCTTTTACTTGGTGCCGTTCAAGCCTACGGTATTGTCAGAACGATGGAAACATCAAGTTTTATTACGTTAAATGATACTTCATTCTGGAGCTATGCTTATATTGTCACCGTCTTAATGGCAGGTGGCATGTTAGTGATGTGGTTGGGTGATCAAATCACCACAAAAGGTATTGGTAACGGTATCTCCATGATCATCTTTGCTGGGATTGTGCGTAGTTTGCCTTTACAAATTGAAGGGGCTTATAATAATTGGGTTTTATTAACCTTAGGGTTAGATGTCACCGTTTTATTACAAGGCATTTTCCAATTTGCGATTTATGTGCTTTCGTTTATTTTAATCATTGCATTTGTCACTTTCATTGAATCCAGTAAACGAAAAATTCCAGTTCAGAATGCTGGTAAATCAGGATCCGCTCAATATGCGAAAGCAAGTTTCTTACCGATGAAAATCAACTCTGCTGGTGTGATTCCTGTGATCTTTGCCTCCTCCATTATGCTAGCACCCAGTGTCATTGTTAGTTTTATTACCGGTGCCAATCCTAATGCAGAATGGCTGAAGATTTTTGATTCATCTGCCACGGTGACGATGCCTTGGTTTAATGATCAAACATTCCAGTTTCCTTGGGGTTTAGTGATTTATTTATTCTTAACTGTTGTCTTCACGTTCTTTTACTCTAATTTACAAATTAACCCGCAACGTCTTGCTGAAAACTTTCAACAAAATGGTTCCTATATTCCTGGCATTCGTCCCGGTATTGAAACCGAACGTTATGTTACCAAAGTCTTAAACCGCATTACGGTATTAGGGGCAACCTCGTTAGCATTTATTGCCGCGCTTCCTATCGTACTTGTGCTGTTAAATATTGTTCCTGATCAATCCTTAGCATTAGGTGGTACAGGCTTGATCATCGTGGTTGGTGTGGCACTCGAAGTCAATAACCAAATCGATGGTTTACTCGCTGGTAAAACGTATGAAGAAGTTTTAGCATCAGGTGGTAGAAATAAAAATGATTAATACGATCCTCTTAGGACCACCAGGAGCGGGAAAAGGCTCGGTCGCAAAATTAATTGCAGACCATTACAACATCCCTCATATTTCCACGGGTGATATGTTTCGCGAAGCGATTGCGCAAGGGACCGCAGTTGGAAAACTTGCCGCAACTTTTATCAACGCAGGCAAATTAGTCCCGGATGATGTCACGATTGCGTTAGTCAAAGAACGCATTCAAGCTCCAGACTGCAAACAAGGATTTATGTTCGATGGATTTCCACGAACCATTCCTCAAGCAGAAGCCTTACAAAACTTACTAATTTCAATCAAACGTCCTATCAACACGGTGTTGGAGTTTGATTGTGAACGAAAAGAATTGATTCGTCGGATTACGGGTCGACGTGTTTGCAAAGTTTGTGGCACGCCATACCATGTTGATACGATGAAACCGAAAGTTGAAGGCATTTGTGATCGCGATGGCGGTCCGCTCATTCAACGAAAAGACGACAACCTAGAAGCCTTAACCGTGCGTTTAAAGGCCTACGAGGACCAAACCTTTCCATTAATCGGCTTTTATAAAGCCAAAGGGTTATTAACCCCATTTGATGGCGCGAAGCAAACGAAGGATTTATTCCAAGACGTCAAGACATTTCTTGACCGGTTGGCATGATCATCGTTAAATCTCCGCGAGAAGTCACCATGATGCGTGAAGCTGGACGCATGGTGGCGAAGACGTTACGACATCTCGAAAGCCTTGTTCAAGTTGGTGTGACAACCCAACAGCTCAACGATGCGGCCGAAAAGATGATTACCAGTTTCGGAGCCAAAGCCTCTTTCAAAGGATATGGCGGATATCCAGCCAGTATTTGTACCTCTGTCAACGATACGCTGATTCATGGCATTCCTTCTAAAAAAGAAGTGCTCAAGAACGGCGATATCATCAAAATTGACATTGGCATTCAATACAATGGATACCATGCGGATGCAGCAAGAACATATTGGGTTGGGAATGTAGACAACTCAATCAAAAAACTTGTTGAAGTCACCACCGCGAGTTTCTTTGAAGCGTTCAAGGTGATTCGTCCAGGTGTGTATGTCGGTGATCTATCACATACGATTCAAACGTATGTCGAAAAACACGGATACAGCTTACCTGAGGATTACACTGGACATGGAGTCGGACAAAACCTCCATGAGGACCCGCAGATTCCTAACTTCGGGCGGCCACAAACAGGGCCGATACTTAAAGCAGGGATGACGCTTGCCATTGAACCGATGGTGAATCTTGGTAAAAAAGAAACCAAGGTACTCGCGGATGAATGGACCGTCAAAACGAAAGATGGCACATGGTGCGCTCATTATGAGAACACAATTGTCGTCACAGCAACGGGTGCAGAAATACTCACCCTAGAAGATCAAGGAGGATAGACAGCATGAGTAAAGAAGATGTCATCTCCCTCGAGGCCACCGTCCTCGAAACCTTACCGAACACATCGTTTAAGGTTAAATTAGAAAACGGTTCAGTGATTCTGGCTCACGTTTCTGGTAAAATCCGTATGCACTACATTCGCATTTTACCAGGCGATAAAGTCACGGTTGAAATGTCCCCGTATGACCTAACACGCGGCCGCATCACCTATCGTCACAAATAGTGACAAGGAGAAACTATGAAAGTAAGACCATCCGTTAAGCCGATTTGCGACAAATGTAAAGTCATCAAGCGTCATGGACGCGTGATGGTGCTTTGCGAAAACCCAAAGCATAAACAACGCCAAGGATAAGGAGCACATATGGCACGTATTGTAGGTGTAGATATTCCAAATGAAAAGCGCGTCGTGATTTCACTGATGTACATTTTTGGCATCGGTAAACCACTCTCGCAAAAGATTTTAAAGGATGCAAAAGTTGATGAATCGGTTCGGACCAAAGACCTCACCGAAGATCAATTGGTTGCCATTCGTACCCAAGTAGCCAAGTATAAAGTTGAAGGTGATTTACGTCGTGAAATCTCACTTAACATTAAACGGTTACAAGAAATCGGTACCTATCGTGGTTCCCGTCACCGTAAAGGCATGCCTGTTCGTGGTCAACGTACCCGAACCAATGCCCGTACGCGCAAAGGACCAAGAAAGACCATTGCTAATAAGAAAGAAGCCGTACAAGGTTAAAGGAGAACTGACATGGCCAACGAAAACAAAAAGCCAACCGCGCCTGCTGCAGCTGCAACCAGTTCAACTGGTGCGCCTGCAAAAGCGCCTCGAAAAAAGAAAGTTAAACGTGCATTTACGAAGGCAATCGCCCATATTCATGCCACGTTTAATAACACGATTGTGACCATCACTGATGAACAAGGCAATGCAATTGCCTGGAGTTCTGCAGGTGCATTAGGTTATAAAGGAGCAAGAAAAGCCACACCATTCGCCGCACAAGTTGCGGGTGAAGCCTGTGCTAAAGCTGCTTTAGAACAAGGGATCAAACAAGTTGATGTGAATGTCAAAGGTCCAGGTCCTGGTCGTGAATCTGCAGTGCGTTCACTCGCTGCTGCTGGTTTACAAATCACGATGCTAACGGATACGACACCAGTTCCACATAACGGTTGCCGTCCGCCTAAACGCCCACGCGGCTAAGCTGACTTGATCATTGGAGGATCACAAACATATGGCAAATATTGCACGTCCATTCGAAAAACCACGCTTTACGAAAAAATTATTTGATTCAACTCACCACTATGGTCGTTTCGTTTTAGAACCATTAGAAAGAGGATTTGGATTAACTCTTGGTAATGCGTTGCGTCGTGTTTTACTCGCTTCTTTACCAGGTGCTTCTGTGTACGCAATTGAAATTGAAGGCGCTCGTCATGAGTTTTCTTCATTAGAAGGCGTGCTTGAAGATGTGACAGCAATTGTTTTAAATCTCAAGAATTTAGTATTAAAAATTGATGCCGAAGGCACCGATTCAAAAACATTAGAACTTGACATTAAGGGCGAAAAAACTGTTACTGCTGGTGATTTAATTCTTCCAGGTGGTGTCCAAGTGATGAATCCAGAATTGGTCATCGCTCATGTCACCTCTAAAGGTGTCTTAAAAGGAAAATTCTACGTCCGTAATGGTCGTGGATATGTCACCTCTGAAGGTAATAAGGCAAACCGTTACAACACCCGTTTAGGTTTAATTGCAACGGATTCAAATTATTCTCCTGTTACCAAAGTGTCTTACAACGTGGATCCAACCCGTGTTGGTAATGATGCCCGTTATGACAAGTTAACGCTTGAAATTTGGACCAATGGTTCGTTAACACCACAAGCAGCCTTAACCTTTGCTACGCAAATTTTAATGGCACACTTCCAAGGTTTCTTAGAATTAGAAGACACCACAACGGATGTCAATATTATGAAAGAACCAACCCTTGAACCAGAAGACAAATTCTCAAATATGACAATTGTGGATTTAGATTTATCGGTTCGTTCCTATAACTGCTTACGCCGTGCAGGAATTGAAACGGTTTATGAATTAACCCAAAAGTCAGAAGAAGAAATGATGAAAGTACGCAACCTCGGTAAGAAATCCTTAAAAGAAGTCAAAGAAAAACTTCTTGCGCATGGATTAAAATTCCGAGATGCAGAATAAGGAGTAACCTATGCCAACCCAAGGTAGAGATAATGTACACGGTAAAGGTGGGATGCGATTCAAGGCCCCATTTACCAAAAGTAAGTATGACAATCAATTACGTAATTTAGTATCCACGTTAATCACAGATGAAAAAGTTGTGGTGACGGGACAAATGGCCCAAGGGCTTGTCGCCCTTGCCGATCGTTTAATCACCTATGCGAAAAAGGGTGATTTACACCACCGCCGTTTAGCCGCAAGTGTGGTTCGTCAATATATTGCTGACGAAGCCAATGGTGTCCTTGCATTGAATAAACTTTTTTCTGAATTAGGTCCTCGTTATGCAACCCGCAAAGGTGGCTATACTCGGAAGCTAAAAATGGCACCTCGACTTGGTGATAACGCCAAACGTGTCTTGGTGGAATTCGTTAAATAAGAATTGAAACCTTGGGCAACCAAGGTTTTTTTCTCATGATTAAACATTGGATATTTGACCTTGATGGAACCTTACTCGATACTGCTCCTGATCTTGCGCGAGCCATTCAGGATACGCTTTTGGCGTTTAAACTTCCTTCTGTCACGTTAGAAGAAACGAAAACGTTTATTGGTGGTGGCGCTAGACAATTTGTCAAAGCAGCATTAAAAGGTAAAGGTGAAGATCCGGCGTTTTTTGAAACGTTTTATACAGCCTATATGGTGCGTTATGAAGCATATCAGCTTGCTAACGCACGAATTTATCCTGGAATCCAAGACGTATTAACCTATATTCAAAAAGAAAAGATTCATGCGTATGTCTTTTCAAATAAACCGCATCATTTAACCGTTCAACTAATCCAACATGTTTTCCCAAATACATTCAAAGGTGTGCATGGACATATCCCAGGTACGTTACCGAAACCTGATCGAACGATGTTTGATCAATTTGCAAAACTTCATCATCTTGATTTAAAGCAAGCAGTGATGATTGGGGATGCACCACCTGATATTTTATTTGGTAAGCAGCTTGGTATTCCGATTATTGCCTTAAGCTATGGATACACTGAGGTCCGTGTTTTAAAAGAACATCAACCTGATATCTTGATTTCAACCGCCTTCGACATTATTCCTTCGATACAAAGATTAGAAAAGAAACGTTCCATATAGGATTCCATCAACGATCAGCCTTGCACTGATCGTTTTTATTTGGATTTTAATGTTTGCAAGAGTTTCATTTTTTCTTCTTGTGTAACGAATAGTTTTTGTTTCATCACTTGATAATGTTCACGGCGAATCACGTTTAATATTTCTCGATAGAGAACCAAACTTGCTTGTAATGAAAAACGAATGTCGTTAGGAAAAAATTCAAGCCAAGTTTGAGCGTCTTGATAATTGGTTTCTGCAACGTTAGCGATATCTTCCCATAGGTTGATGAAGGATGGATTCACGCGTTGCGATTGTAAATCTTCAATTGAATAACCATGTTTTTTCATCAGTAAACTTGGCAAATAAATGCGATCACGGCGATAATCTTCACCGATATCACGGAGAATGTTTGTCAATTGAAAAGCCCGACCTAGAGATACGGCAAAAGGGGTAAGGTTTTTCTTTGAATCTGGTGCAAGCATCGGTAGTAACATCTTACCCACACTGCTTGCGACTAAGTCAGCGTACTTTAAAAGTTGGTCCAAGGTTTCGATTCTGACTGGATAAGCATCGAATTCTTGACCTTCAATCATTTCATAAAATGGTGCAAAATATTGTTCATCAGGATAAAAGTGATCTCGCGCATGGGCGAGTGCTCTCCAGCGGAATCCCCTTTTTTGATATCCTTTTACAAATTCATCTAATTCACTTTTATACGTTTGTAAAGCTTTGATATCATGATGTTCATCAATTAAGTCATCGACATATCTGCAAAATGCATAGACCGCAAAGATACCTTGGCGACGATGTTTATCCTTGATATTTGAAAAGGCACGATAAAAAGTAGCAGAGTGTTTTTTAATGACTTGTTCGCAGCGCCAATGGGCGTATTGTAATCGAAGTCCCATTTATTTCAATTCATTCATGATCGTATCAACGGCTATTTTTGCAGATTTCATCACAATCGGAATCCCTGCGCCTGGGTGCGTACTCGTGCCAGCAAAATACAAATGTTTTACTTTTAATGCTTTGACTTGAGGACGAAAGAAATTACTTTGAAATAGAATCGGCTTAAATCCAAAGGTTGCCGCATATTGTAAATTGAATTGGACTTCCCAATCTTTTGGCGTCATGATTTTTTCAACTTCAATAGATTGATCGAATTGTTCAAAACCAGGAATGGTTTTAATCTTTGCAACCATTTTGTCACGGAATACTTTTGTCATCGTTTGATCCCATGAGAATTGATGTTGTTCACGATTAGGCACGGGGACAAGGACGTAAATAATTTCTTTGCCTTCTGGAGCAAGTGTGTGATCAATTTGTGTAGGTGAGTAAATATAAAAAGATGGATCTTCTGGAAGCGTAGGTTCAAATAAGTCATGAATATTTTTTTTGAAATCCTTTGCATATCTGATTTGATGGACCGTGGTATTGATTTTTTTATTTAATCCAAAATACATGATAAAACTACTCGATGAATATTCCATTTTTTTTAATTTCTTAGGTTGATATTTTCCTCGATATTGAGGTTCGATTAAATGGTTGAGTGCGTAAGGAAAATCTGCATTCACAAGCACAGCATCGCTTGGTATGAAGGTATTATTGACGACAATGCCTTTGGCCATGTTATCTTCTATTTTAATGGACGTCACATTTGCATTGGTGACCACTTTTCCACCGAGTTCTTCAAAGCGTTTTTGCATTGCTTTTGCCATGCCATACATTCCACCTTTGATGTACCAAATACCATACAACAATTCAATCATTGGAATGATGGTGTAAATGGAGGGACCGACAAATGGAGATACACCGATGTATAGGGTTTGAAAGGATAATGCTTGGCGAAGTTTTTCGTTTTTTACAAATTTTGCAATGGATTGATATGCAGAATTAAAAGTTCTTAGTTTTAAAGTGTTGAGAATATTTTGCCAATTAAAAATATCTTTGCTCGACAAAAAAGAGCGATCAATAAAACCTTTTCTTGCAATGTTGTATCGAGCGTATATATCCGCAAGATACGCTAAATAGCCTTGGGTATCCTCAAAGGAAATTTTTTCTAATGCCGGTATGAGTTTTGTTAGATTACTTGAAACCGTAAATGAAGTTCCATCTTGATAATGAAGTTGATATAAAGGATCTAGCAGTTGCATCGAAATATAGTCATCGGGATTAGCCCCGCTAAATTCAAATATTTCTCGATATATTTCAGGCATCATGACGATGGTTGGGCCAACATCAAATTGAAATCCTTTTTCTTTGAAGGAATACATTCTCCCACCCACTTGTGGATTCTTTTCATAAATGGTGACTTGATAACCTTTGGTTTGTAAACGAATGGCACTCGCTAATCCAGCGGTACCTGCTCCAATAATGGTGATGCTTTTTTTCATAATTTAAGTCTAGTTAATCTTATCATAAATGGCCTTAAATGTATGATTTTATGCTATGATTTCCATATGGATACGCTAAATTCAAGGGGTCAATTTCTGAATTCAATACCCATCCAAAAGGGCCCTGTTGTTTATTGGATGAATCGTGAGATGAGAATAGAAGATAACTGGGCACTTATTTACGCCCAAACTAAATCCGTTGAGTTCAATCAACCCTGTATCGTTATTTTTAGCTTATTTGACCACTATGAAAGTGCAAAAAACACAAAAGATGATCCCATGTTCACAAGAATGAAATTGGGGTTGAAGCTTGTGGTTCAACAAGCCAAAGACAAAGGATTACCATTTTATATTCTCCATGGCCCAAC
>JBDLRZ010000063.1:0-14217 GCA_039799785.1 Bacillota bacterium
TTATTAACGAAGGATTTTGTTGAAAAACTTCGTGAAGAAAAATTCTTTGAAAAAGGCGCACACGAAATTAAAGTACCGATTAACACGGATTTAAACAATCGAAATAAGGTCAATATGATTAAGGTTTTTCCAAATGCAAAGAAAGAAACCATTTCACATATTGTTGGAACAGACCTTAACTTAAAAGACGAAACAGTGACGATTCCAGATATGCTAGCCACATTCTCATACTTTTTAAATCTAATGGATGGCTTCGGTGATACGGATGATATCGACCACTTAGCGAATCGTCGGATTCACTCCGTTGGTGAGTTAATTCAAAATCGCTTCCGATTAGGTTTATCGAAAATGGCCAAATCAATTCGTGAAAAAATGTCCATTTCGGATATTACCAACGTTGCCCCTCAAACACTCGTCAACATTAAACCGTTAACCGCTCAAGTGAAAGAATTCTTCTCAACCGATCCGCTTTCACAATTTATGGATCAAACGAACCCATTAGCAGAATTAGCCAATAAACGCCGTATCTCTGCTTTAGGTAGTGGTGGTATTAAACGTGATCGCGCGTCCTTTGACGTTCGTGACGTTCACTTCTCTCACTATGGTCGTATTTGTCCAATTGAAACACCTGAAGGTCAAAACATTGGTTTAATTACCAACTTAGCAACCTATGCCAAAGTAAATCATTATGGATTTATTGAAACCCCTTATCGTAAAGTTGATAAGAAACATGGTCGTGTTTTAGAAGAAACTGAATATTTATCTGCTGAACAAGAAAGACCCTTTATCATTGCCCAAGCTTCCAATAAACTTGGCAAAGATGGAAAATTCTTAGAAGATAAAATCATCGCTCGTTTCAACGGCGATAACATTATGGCTAATATCGAAGACGTCGATTATATGGACGTCTCGCCAAAACAAGTCGTCTCGATTGCATCTGCTTGTATTCCATTCTTAGAAAACGATGACACCACGCGTGCGTTGATGGGTGCAAACATGCAACGTCAAGCGTTACCATTATTAAGACCACAAGCTCCATTCGTTGGCACCGGAATTGAACACGCAATTGCCCGCGACTCTGGATTAGCGGTGGTTGCCCAACAAGATGGTGAAGTGACGTATATTGATTCCCGCAAAATTGTTGTTAAAACCAAAGGCTCTAGCGAAGAAATTTCTTATCCATTACAAAAATTTAATCGTTCTAACCAAGGCACATGCATCAATCAAGTTTCCATCGTTAAACCCGGACAAAAAGTTTTAGCAGGTCAAATTCTTGCGGATGGTCCGGCGATGGATAATGGTGATTTAGCCTTAGGACAAAACGTGACGATCGCTTTCATGACTTGGAATGGATATAACTTTGAAGACGCGGTCATTATGTCTGAACGCTTAGTCAAAGAAGACGTCTATACGTCGATTCATATCGAAGAACACACGTTGGAATGCCGCGCAACGAAGTTAGGTGATGAAGAAATCACACGTGATATTCCTTCTACCAACGAAGAAGCAAAATCATATTTAGATGAACGCGGGATTATCATTCCTGGTGCTGAAGTTAAAGAAGGCGATATTCTTGTTGGTAAGGTTACACCTAAAGGTGTGACAGAACCTACCAGTGAAGAAAAATTATTACGTGCCATCTTTAGCGAAAAAACCAAAGAAGGTAAAGATTCCTCCCTCCGTGTTCCACATGGTGGTGCTGGTATTGTCTTAGACGTCAAAACATTCTCACGTGAAAAAGGTGATGAACTTGCTCCAGGTGTGAATGAAGTCGTTCGCGTCTATATTGTTCAAAAGAGAAAAATTTCTGAAGGTGATAAGATGTCAGGTCGTCACGGTAACAAAGGTGTTATCTCACGCATTTTACCTGTTGAAGATATGCCTTATTTACCAGATGGTACCCCAGTCGACATTATGCTTAACCCATTAGGGGTTCCAAGCCGGATGAACATTGGACAAATTTTAGAAATCCATTTAGGGATGGCTGCCAAGAAGCTTGGTATGAAAATTGCCACACCAGTTTTTGATGGTATATCCAATCAAGAAATTATGGACTTAATGAAAAAAGCCGGGCTCGATGAAGATGGTAAATCCGTCCTGATGGATGGCCGTACTGGCGAAGCGTTTGATGAACGTATTTCAGTCGGTGTCATGTACATGATTAAGCTTGTGCACATGGTCGACGATAAATTACATGCTCGGGCAACGGGTCCTTACTCCTTGGTCACCCAACAACCGCTTGGTGGTAAAGCACAAAACGGTGGTCAACGTTTCGGGGAAATGGAAGTGTGGGCATTGGAAGCATATGGTGCTGCCAATACTTTACAAGAAATTCTTACGATCAAATCCGATGACCGCGTTGGTCGTCGCAAAACGTATGAAGCGATTATCAAAGATCGTGATATTCCACGTCCAGGTATTCCAGAATCATTTAAGGTTTTACAAAAAGAATTACAAGCCTTGGCGATTGATGTCCGCTTGTTTGATGAAACCAACCAAGAAATGGATATGGAACAACTTTCCAAAGATGCACTCGCAGAAGAAAGAAAAATCAATTCTTCAATTCGCGCCTATACATCTGAGTCCTTTGATGAAGATGAAAATGAAATGTCTGTAAGCGAAAGCTTTACGATTGTTGACGAAAAAGGTGAAGCGATTGCCGAACCTAAAGTCGACGAAGAAGAATAGGAAGGGAGCACACCATGGTTGAAATTAATAAAATTAGTAAGATCCGTGTCGGTTTAGCTTCGCCAGAAACCATTCGTAAATGGTCGCATGGAGAAGTGATGAAACCAGAAACGATTAACTATCGTTCGCAAAAACCAGAAATGCAAGGTTTGTTCTGCGAAAAGATTTTTGGTCCTTCTAAAGATTATGAATGCCACTGCGGTAAATATAAGAAACAACGTTATGTTGGTGTTGTTTGTGAAAAATGTGGTGTTGAAGTGATGACCAAAGATGCACGTAGAGAACGTATGGGTCATATCGAACTTGCGACACCATGTGCTCACATTTGGTACGTCAAAGGTATTCCTTCCCGTACAGCATTAGTGTTAGATATAAACGCTAAGCAACTCGAAGAACTTGTGTACCTTGTTGGCTCAACTTTGATCTGCTTAAATCCTGGTCAATCCAAGATTTTAAAATATCGTCAAGTGATCGATGAAAAAACCGGTCGCGTTGATTTTGTTTCCGTCATTAAAGAATTCCAAGGTCGCTTAGAAGGTTATGAAGCGGCACGCGCAGAAGAGCTCGTCAACCGTTTAGAAAACCGCAGTGAACCAATTAACTTTGAAGTGGTGACGGCTTTCATTCAAAAGCATTTAGGTGCTGAATTTGGTGAAGGTGCAGAAGCCATCAAACGTTTATTAAAAGAAATCGATTTAGAAAAAGAATTCCAAGCGATTAATAAAGAAATGGTGAATGCACCAACGCAACGCCGTAATAAATTGATTAAGCGATTAGAATTGATCGATAGTTTCCGTTTATCCAACAACCGTCCTGAATGGATGATTTTGGATGTCTTACCAGTCATTCCACCGGACTTACGTCCGATGCTTCAACTCGATGGTGGTCGTTTTGCCACGTCCGATTTGAATGATTTATACCGTCGTTTAATCGCCCGTAATCGTCGCTTAAAAAACCTTATCAACATGAATGCACCAAGCACCATGTTACGTAACGAAAAGCGGATGTTACAAGAAGCGGTCGATGCATTAATCGATAATGGTCGTCGTGGTAAACCAGTCTTATCTTCAGGTGGTTCGGGTCGCGAATTGAAGTCCTTATCGTCTGCCTTAAAAGGTAAACAAGGTCGCTTCCGTCAAAACTTACTCGGTAAACGGGTTGACTATTCTGGTCGTTCCGTTATTGCTGTCGGTCCAGATTTAAAAATGTATCAATGTGGATTACCAAGAGAAATGGCCATTCAATTATTAAAGCCATTTATCGCATCATTATTAATTGATCGCGGTTATGCAAATTCACATAAGCAAGCAGAAAAGAAAGTTGATAATTACGATGAAATCGTCTTCGATATTCTCGAAGAAATTATTTCTTTCCACCCTGTCTTATTGAACCGTGCTCCAACGCTTCACCGTTTAGGTATTCAAGCTTTCCAACCTAAATTAGTTGAAGGTCGCGCCATTCGTTTACATCCACTCGTCACAACTGGCTTTAACGCTGACTTTGACGGTGACCAAATGGCCGTTCACGTGCCATTAAGTAAAGCTGCACAAGAAGAAGCAGTCAATTTAATGTTAGCCTCAAATAACATTCTTGGTCCTAAAGATGGTTTACCGATTGCCACACCATCACAAGACATGGTTATTGGTAATTTCTATTTAACGATGGAAAATACCAAAGCTTGGTACGAAGCAAAAGCAGAAAAAGCTAAAAAAGCTGGCGAAGAGATCAATGTAGAAATGTATGAAGCATTTGCAGGTAATGAAGGTAAAGTCTTTAAGGATTTATCCGAAGTGATGATGGCCTATCAAACCAAGCAAGTTCATTTACACACTCGAATTGCAGTTCCTGGTGCTGCATTAAAGAAAGTTAACTTTACGCCGATGATGAATGAAGGTTATTTAATTACCACCGTTGGTAAAATGATTTTCAATAGCATCTTCCCCAATGACTTCCCATTTATCAATAACAAGAACACCGCTAACTTCA
The DNA here is from genome assembly GCA_039799785.1 of Bacillota bacterium. Taxonomy (GTDB): domain Bacteria; phylum Bacillota_I; class Bacilli_A; order RFN20; family CAG-826; genus UBA970. Next base: position 4,675 of record JBDLRZ010000063.1, read on the forward strand.
AAGGTGACTTAGAAGAATACTTTGTTCCAAAAGGTACCGATATTCCTAAAGTCATTGCCAAGAGACCTTTATTGACACCTTTAGGTTCTAAGGATTTATCCGCAATCATTAAAGAAGTGTTTGCGCGTTATGGCACCAGCCGTACGAGTGTCATTCTCGACAAGATGAAAGATCAAGGATTTAAATATGCCACCGTTTCTGGTTTAACAGTTGCATTAAGTGACATTGTGAAATTAGAAAACAAACAAGAAATTATTGCGGAAGGTGATCGTCGCGTTGAAGATATCACTGACCAATTTAACCAAGGTTTATTAACGGATGAAGAACGTTATAACCTCGTGGTCCAAATTTGGAAAGAAGATGTTCAAAAGAAAATTGCTTCCAGTGTTCTTGCTTTAATGGCAAACAAAAACGACAATCCACTTAATATTATTTTCAACTCTGGCGCTCGTGGTAAAGCATCGAACTTTAACCAATTAATTGGTTACCGTGGTTTGATGTCTAAACCAAACGGTAAATTTATCGAGTTACCAATTCGCTCCTCTTTCCGTGAAGGTCTATCAATCTCTGAATTCTTCATCGCAACCCACGGGGCCCGTAAGGTCGGTGCGGATACAGCGTTAAAAACCGCTGACTCAGGTTACTTAACACGTAAGCTTGTTGACGTTTCACAAGACGTGATTATTCGTGAAGCCGATTGTGGCACAGACCACGGTACCAATGTTTATGACATTAAGGATACCTCACGTGACACAATCATTACTCCTTTACAAAGCCGTTTAATTGGTCGATTCACTGTTCGAGAAGTCATCCATCCAAAGACCAAAGATGTGATCGTTGCTGGTGATCACCTCATGGATGAACGCGATGCAAAGAAAATCGTTGATGCAGGTGTAACTGACGTTGAAATTCGCTCCGTCATTGGTTGTGAATCCAAAGGTGGTATTTGCCAAAAGTGCTACGGTCGTCATCTTGCCACTGGTAAATTAGTGGAAATCGGTGAAGCTGTTGGCATCATGGCCGCCCAATCCATTGGTGAACCAGGTACACAGTTAACGATGAGAACGTTCCACGAAGGTGGTGTTGCAGGTCGTAACATTACAGACGGGTTACCACGGGTTGGTGAAATCTTTGAAGCACGTCGTCCAAAAGGTGAAGCGGTCATTGCCTCTATTAGTGGCAAAGTCAGTAACATCGAAGACAATAACGGTCGTTATAAAGTAACGATTACCAATGAATTAGAAACCCAAGCATTTGATACACCATTTGGTTCTAGACTCCGCGTGAAGACCGGAGACAAGGTTAGCGCTGGGGCCAAAATTTCAGAAGGTGCAATCTATCCAAAAGATCTCTTGAAGTTTGCTGATATGAACGCAGTTCAAAAATACATTATTAAAGAAGTTCAAAAAGTGTATCAATCCAACGGTGCAAGTATTGCAGACAAACATATTGAAGTCATCATTCGTCAAATGACCCGTAAGGTGCTCATCATCGATGGCGGTGACACCGATATGTTAACGGGATCAAAAGTCGATATTACGACGTTTACAGAAAAGAATGAAATTGCATTATTATCAGGTAAGAATCCAGCCGTTGCAATGCCACGTTTATTAGGTATTACCAAAGCTGCACTTGAAACTGAATCCTTCCTTTCTGCCGCTTCTTTCCAAGAAACCACCAAGGTGTTAACCGATGCTGCCATTAAAGGCAAAACGGATATTCTCCACGGGTTGAAAGAAAACGTCATCACCGGTAAATTAATTCCAGCCGGTCGTGGCTTATTAGATGATGCTACTAAAACAGCGAATATGGACAACTTCTCAGTTGAACAATCCATGCGTCAAATTCGCGCCAATTATCGTTCGAATGACGAACAATATTTGGAAAAATTTGAAGACTTCCTAGAAGATTAATTCCTAGAAAGTATCAACAAGACGAGCGAGATTATCTCGCTCGTTTTTTATTTTTTGTTATGATAAAGGCATGTTCAAAAGACTCATGATGATTGGTTATTTATCTTCGCTTAGTTTGTTTGCGATTGCTTCAACGATGCAAACGATTTCTTTACCAGGTCCCACGTATCGCGATGTGAGAATCCGTGAAGGCTATGCAACGGTGATGCCAACGACAGGTGATGTGAAGATGTTGGTGATACCGATTAATTTTGCTGATGCAAGTTGCCAGGTCATCCTTGAAGGTTGTGAACAAACCAAACGCAATATCGAACAAGCTTTTTTTGGTGATGCTGACATGATGCGATGGCACTCTGTTTCCTCTTATTATCAAACTTCGAGTTATGGGCAATTGAATATCGATGGCATGGTCATGGATTGGTTTACCCCAGAGATTACGGCGGTGGCGTTATCTGAAAATCGTGGTTTATTAGGGAGCCAAGTGATTCAACCCGCGATTGAAGCATTTAAATTACAATATGCAAACGACGTGATGTCTTATGACCAAGACCGCGATGGTTTTCTTGACGCTGTTTATTTTATTTATTCATTACCATTTGATCCAGAAGACGAAATCTATGGTGAAGATAAGGATGTTTTTTGGGCATTTGTCGCCTATCAAGGTGGTCAGGCCAATCTCGCCAATCCTAACTTGTTTCATTATGGCTGGAGTAGTTATCAATTTATGTATGAAGATGGGACTTATCTACGGAGTGAGAATGGAAAAGTGATTTGGGATGATGAAAATGAACCGATCTTTCAAGTTCATCTGGATCCAATGGGTCAACGTCAAGTTGATGCCCATGTCTTAATTCACGAAGTCGGTCATTTACTCGGATTACAAGATTATTATAGTTACGATCGTGAGGCAGGTGATTGGGGGCCTGCTGGTGCATTAGATATGATGGATTTCAATATTGGTGATCATAATGGTTTTTCAAAAATGGCTTTGGGTTGGGTTGAACCTTATGTTGCGAATACTCAATTTCAATCGATAGTGTTACCAGCCTTATCACAATCACCGAAAATATTGATTTTACCGAAATTCAATTTAACAACGATGATGGATGAATATATGCTTGTGGAGTTTTATCAACCCACGGGTTTGAATCAAAAAGATAGTCAAGAATCTTACGCGGGTCGTTATCCAAGAATGTTTACCCAATCGGGTGTTAAGATTTATCACATCGATGCTCGCATCGCTCAACTGAGTGTGACGTCGCAAGGACTTCAGTTAGATGGTTTTGTGACCTCGATGCAGCCCACTGGATATCGCTATCAAATTGCTCACAATAATACGGTCTCAAGGAATGCAATCGGCACGAATCCAAATCATAAATTAATCCACTTATTAGAGGCTTCAGGTCTCAATACCTTTCGCCATGGTGGATTTGCCACAAACACCACTTTATTTCAGACGGGCATGGTATTTAATGCAGATTCCAATCCCTTTATGATGAATGACGGCACACGTTTACCATGGGTGTTAACGATTGGTCAGATCGGTGAATCCGGTGTCCAGTTAAGTTGGGAATTGTTGAATCCATAAAACCCTTGCAAATTCGTCTATCCATTTATATAATCTTCTCGTGCCTATGGAATGACCTGAAAAGGTCTTTTTTAAAGTAGGTGCTTGATACACCCGGTATTGTGGAACAATACCTTAAAAGGAGAAAATATGCCAACCATTCGCCAACTCGTTCGGAAAGGTCGTCAAAATCCTTTCTACAAGTCGAAATCACCAGCCTTAGGAAAACGATGGAACTCATTGACCAAACGTACGGTCAATCAAGCGTCTGCCCAAAAACGTGGTGTTTGCACCCGTGTGGGAACCATGACGCCTAAGAAACCAAACTCTGCGTTAAGAAAATACGCACGTGTTCGTTTATCCAATGGATATGAAGTCACTGCCTACATTGGTGGTGAAGGTCATAACTTACAAGAACACAGCACCGTGTTAATCCGCGGTGGTCGGGTCCCAGATTTACCAGGTGTTCGTTATCACATCGTTCGTGGTACGTTAGATACGGCTGGTATTGAAAAGCGTCGTCAAGGCCGTAGTCAATACGGAACCAAGAGACCTAAAGCAGGTGGAAGTGCTGCTGCCGCTGCGGCTCCAGCTGCTAAACCAGCTGCTGCTAAGTAATCAAGAAAGAGAAGGAACTATTCATGCCACGTAAAGGTCAAGTCGCCAAACGCGACGTCTTACCAGATCCAATTCATAATTCCAAACTTGTCACCCGCTTGATTAACAAAATCATGATCGATGGCAAACGCGGAATTGCTCAAAACATTTTATATAAAGCTTTCCAAAAAATCGAAGAAAAATCTGGAAAACCATCGATGGATGTCTTCGCAACTGCGATGGACAACATCATGCCAGAAGTTGAATTAAAAACCCGCCGTGTTGGTGCTTCTAACTATCAAGTCCCAGTAGAAGTCAGCGGTCAACGCAAAACCACATTAGGATTACGTTGGTTAGTTTCTTACGCAAGATTAAGAAATGAAAAAACGATGGAAGACAAATTAGCTGGTGAAATCATAGATGCTGCCAATAATTCTGGTGCATCGGTAAAGAAACGCGAAGACGTCATTAAGATGGCCGAAGCGAACAAAGCTTACGCCCACTATAAGTGGTAGGAGGAGACTATGCCTAAACGCGAATACGACTTTGCTCATACGCGTAATATTGGAATCATGGCCCATATTGACGCTGGTAAAACGACCACAACTGAACGTATTTTATATTTCACCGGTAAAATTCATAAGATCGGTGAAGTTCACGAAGGTGCTGCCACGATGGACTGGATGGTCCAAGAACAAGAACGTGGTATCACGATTACTTCCGCTGCAACCACAGCATTCTGGAAAGGTTATCGCATTAACGTTATTGATACTCCTGGACACGTTGACTTCACCATTGAAGTTGAACGCTCGTTACGGGTGTTAGATGGTGCAGTGACCTTACTCGACGGTAAAAACGGTGTTGAACCGCAAACGGAAACCGTTTGGCGTCAAGGTACAAAGTACGGTGTTCCTCGTATTGTTTTTGCAAACAAGATGGATGCCATCGGTGCCGATTTCGATATGTGTATTGAAACGTTACATTCGCGCTTAGCTGCTAATGCTGAAGCGATCCAATATCCAATTGGTTTAGAAAGTAACTTCAAAGGCATCATCGATTTGATCGAACAAAAAGCATGGATGTATTCTGACAATAAAGATGACGCTCCAAAAGAAGCGCCAATCCCAGAAGAATACAAAGACAAAGTTAAAAAATTACGTGCTAAATTATTAGAATCTATCGCAGGTTTTGATGATAATCTCATGGTTAAAGTTTTGGATGGCGTGGAACCTTCTGTTGAAGAAATTAAAAACGTCATTCGAAAAGGTGTTTTAAAAGGTGAATTCTTCCCAGTATTATGTGGTGCATCGTATAAGAATAAAGGTATTCACCAATTATTAGATGCAGTTATTGATTTCTTACCATCTCCTACCGATATTGAAAATGCAGAAGCCACCTTACCAAATGGTGACAAATTCAATGTTATCCCTGATGATGAAAAACCAGTCGCAGCACTTGCGTTCAAAATTGCCACAGATCCATTCGTGGGTCGATTATCGTATGTGCGAGTTTATACCGGTACATTAAAAGCCGGTTCGTATTTAATTAACACCACCAAGGGCGTTAAAGAACGTATTGGTCGTGTTGTGTTAATGCACGCCAACCACCGTGAAGAAGTTGATGAATTGCACGCCGGTGATATTGGTGCCGTCGTCGGCTTAAAAGGCACCACCACAGGTGACACCTTATGCGATGAAAAATTTGAATTACTCTTAGAAAAAATGGAATTCCCTGCACCTGTTATTGAACAAGCAGTTGAACCAAAGACGAAAGCTGATCAAGAAAAAATGTCGATTTCATTAATGAAATTAGCAGAAGAAGATCCAACGTTCCGCGTTTCTACCAACGGTGAAACTGGCCAAACGATTATTGCTGGTGTTGGTGAACTTCACCTCGATATTATTGTGGACCGTTTACGCCGTGAGTTTAATGTCAACGTCAACGTTGGCGCGCCTCAAGTTGGTTATCGCGAAACCATTCGCGGAGCTGCTGAATGCGAAGGTAAGTATATTCGTCAATCCGGTGGTCGTGGTCAATATGGTCACGTATGGATTCGCTTTGAACCAAATCCAGGTAAAGGTTTTGAATTCGTTGATGCTGTTGTCGGTGGATCTGTTCCACGTGAATTTATTAAACCAACCATGGAAGGTTTAAAAGATGCCTTGCAACGTGGTATTGTTGCTGGTTATCCAGTTATCGATGTCAAAGCGACACTCTTTGATGGTTCATACCACGATGTCGACTCTGCAGAAGGTGCTTACCGAATTGCAGCAAGTATGGCGTTAAGAGAAGCAGCAAAACGTTGCTTACCTGTTATTCTAGAACCCATCATGAAAATTGAAGTTACAGTTCCAGAACAATACTATGGTGACGTCGTTGGTGATATTGCTAGACGCCGTGGTCAAATGACAGGCGATTCTCAACGGGGTAATGCTAAAGTCGTTGAAGCTGAAGTCCCACTTGCTCAAATGTTTGGATACGTCACAGATTTACGTTCCTTCACGCAAGGTCGCGGAAACTATACGATGCAATTTGATCACTATGGTGAAACCCCACGCTTTGTCGCAGAAGAAATTATTAAAAAGCATGGCGTTAAAGCTGAGAAATAGTAAGCAAATATCATTGATTTTCTAAAAGAAGTGCGTTAATATATAAAAGTTAAATAACTAAAAAGTTATAAAAAAAGGAGAATGCTTATGGCAAAAGAAAAGTTTGATCGGAGTAAAGTACACGTTAATATCGGGACCATTGGTCACGTTGACCATGGTAAAACCACGCTCACCGCAGCGATCACCACGGTGTTAGCAAAACAAGGTGGCGCAACTGCAAAGAAGTATGATGAAATCGACGCAGCCCCAGAAGAAAAGGCTCGTGGTATTACGATTAATACTTCGCATATTGAATATGCGACGAAAAATCGCCACTATGCTCACGTTGACTGCCCAGGACACGCTGACTATGTTAAAAACATGATCACCGGTGCTGCTCAAATGGACGGAGCGATTCTTGTTGTTGCTGCTAACGACGGTGTTATGGCACAAACCAAGGAACACATCCTTCTTGCTCGTCAAGTTGGCGTTCCATTTATCGTTGTCTTCTTAAACAAAGTTGACTTAGTCGATGACAAAGAATTAGTGGATATTGTTGAAATGGATATCCGTGATACTTTAAGCAAATATGGTTTCCCAGGTGACAAGATTCCTGTCATTCGTGGCGCCGCTGTCAAAGCTTTAAACGGCGATGAAGCAGAACAAAAAAATATTCTTGCTTTAATGGATGCAGTTGATACTTATATTCCAACTCCAAAACGTGAAACAGATAAACCATTCTTAATCCCAGTCGAAGACGTCTTAACCATTACCGGTCGTGGTACGGTTGTGACGGGTCGTGTTGAACGTGGTACCTTAAAACTTAACGATGAAGTTGAAATCGTTGGGATCCGAGACACCATCAAGTCTGTTGTAACGGGCATCGAAATGTTCCGTAAACTTCTTGACGAAGCACAAGCTGGTGATAACGTTGGTGTTCTTTTACGCGGTATCGTTCGTGAACAAGTTGATCGTGGTCAAGTTGTTGCGAAACCTGGTTCCGTTACCCCACACACAAAGTTCTCTGCTACTGCTTATATCTTAACGAAAGAAGAAGGTGGCCGTCATACTTCATTCTTATCGAACTATCGTCCACAATTCTACTTCCGTACCACTGACATCACTGGCGTTATCGACTTACCAGCAGATGTGAAGATGGTCATGCCTGGCGATAACGTGACGTTCAATGTTGAACTCATTCACCCAGTCGCGATTGAAAAGGGAACAAAGTTCTCGATTCGTGAAGGTGGCCGTACCGTTGGTGCGGGAACTGTTAACGAAATCGTTAAGTAAGCTTCTCACTCTAATAAATATAAAAAGACCGATTCATCGGTCTTTTTTTCTTGCAAATTGAAAGTGAATTCTTGATAATGAACTTATGAAAACAAATCCCTTCGCCGTCCCAGCAAATTTATTAAAACGTACGGGTGCTGCTGTTCTAGATTTATTTTTATGGTTAATCAGTAGTTTGATTTTATTAAGTTATGTCTTTGGTCCATTGTATGATGCGCAATATGGCACCACACAATTATCAGATCAATTTGTTGCCTATCAAGAAGCGAGTTACTTATATGCCACAGATGAAGTGTCTAATCAGTTAGTCAATCTTGATCTTACAGATGTTCCTGAAGCCCTCTATCAATATTATTCTATTTTTAAAGATGGCAAAGTGTATCAAGTGGATGAACCAGCTTTTGAATTTTCCAATGGATGGTTTAATGAAAACGTTTTAATCGTAAACGAAACGGATACGCTATTTGAACTTGTCAACAATGATCCAACTGTGGTCGCAGTGCTAAAAACGGGCCTATCACAAACAGAAATTGATGCTTTTTACACCGAAGCTTATCGATTAGCATTAGTGGATTTTAATACGTATCCGCCTTTTTCTTCTTTGGTTAATTTGATCAATGGTTATTTCTTAGAAATCATTGGTTACTCTGCTGTTCTTTCATTTTTAATTTTTTATATTCTCATTCCATTATTATTTAAACAAGGTGTAACGTTAGGAAAAAGAGCGAGTGGCATTATGGTTGTCACGGATAAAGGTTATACGATGAAATGGTGGCAATTACCATTACGCAGTTTAGTGTTAGCAGCAACATTGGTGACGGCTTTATATACGATTTTTGGTTCGTTATTGTTGTCCTATACATTAATGGTTTTTACCAAAGGGTATAGATCCGCGAATGATTTTCTTTCTTCAACTAAAATTGTCGATCAAAAATCCTCGAAAATTTTTGTAGATGAACAAACTTTACTCGCGTACGAAAATCAACTCGAACGTTCCCAAACGCAAGATTCTACACGCTATATTAAGTAGTATCGCGTGTTAATTTGAATTGAATTCAACGCTTTATTATTGTAAGATAATTTGGCAATGCACCATTAGCTCAGTCGGTAGAGCAGCTGACTCTTAATCAGCGGGTCATAGGTTCGAATCCTATATGGTGTACCATGATCTTCACATCTTCGAAAGAAGATGTTTTTTTTAGGATAAAATAAGTTGATGGCTAATTCGAATACCCATTCTTATAATCTCATTGCAACACAATGGAAAAAGTTTCGTGACCAATCCACAATCAATCAATGTATTGTGGATTTATTTCCATTACTTCCTCATCATGCAAAAGTGCTAGATGTTGGTTGCGGGACTGGATATCCTATAGCCAGTTGGTTATCCAAAAAAGGATGCCAAGTGACGGGTGTTGATGCATCACAAGAAATGATAACTTTTGCAAAAGCATTGAAATTACCAGGATCAGATTTTTTATGTCGTGATATTCTTACGTACATGCCAACTCAACAGTATGATGCAGTCATTGCGTTTGATAGTCTCTTTCACTTACCGTTGCATCAACAAAAAACAGTGATATCA
>JBDLRZ010000064.1:0-3934 GCA_039799785.1 Bacillota bacterium
TTTCAATTTCCAATCCAAGTCTTAAGTATCGTTTCAATCGGTGGGATCGCTGGGGCAACTGAATTTGCCGCGCTTTATCAAGTTCTAAATGAAGGCAATGTCAGATTAGTTTATGATCGAAATGATTTAGATGAATCGGTTTACTTATATGGTGAAGACTATCCAATCGAATATTTAGGCGGCATTATTGGATATGTCTATGCATCAAGTTATCTTTATCAAGTCGTGAATACGGGTGAAATTGAAGGGGTTGTGGATGTAGGCGGCATTGTTGGTTCTACGGGTATTCCGCTTTGGTATTTTCAACAATTTATTTATATGAATGAAATTGCAAGTTTAGGCACTGTCAGTGGCGTATTGAATGTAGGCGGTATTATGGGTTTAAATGATGTTCGCACAAATTTAATTGCCAGAAACCTCATGAATTATAATCAAATTTACGGTGAACAACGTGTAGGAGGATTATTTGGCGTTTTAGCACCTACAATGTCTGTTAAAGTAACCATTAAAAATGCTTATAACTATGGTGATGTGATCGTCAAAAACTATGATGGTGGTGGATTAATTGGTGCAACCTGGCCAATTGATTTTGATTTTAATTTCCCTCTTTTGGGTGAAGTTCATCTTTATCACTCCTTTAATATGGGTGAGATCATTGCATTAGAAATTGGAAAAAATGGTGGCGGTTCCTATAACAATATCGGTATCGGAGCGATTGTGGGAAATCGGGTGATCTTAACATTGATGTATGGGGTCAGTTACCTCTTACAAGAATCAGAAATTGAATTGTATAACTATGATGGCGATTCCAATACTTATGTCGCTTCAGGAGACTTTATCGATGTGACGTTACCAGGTGTTGGGGTAGGCAATCAAGTTGATGTGGCATTTAACCTTTATCGAGAAGACTATACTGATCCAAATTCATTCCTTTATGGAAACGTTTGGGACTTTCAAAACGTTTGGATGTTTGTCGATAACAATGGAATTGAAACCATTCCAGTCCTTCGTTTTATCAGTAATTTGAATGCATAATCCTCTATAAAATGTATCAAAGCATTGATATGATGGTGATATGAAAAAACAATATCTAAGGTCTTTCATTTTAATCACAACTTTATTATCTGCTTGTGATATTCCTTTTCCTTCGACTTCCGAGTCATTATCAAGCGTCCTGAGCATCGAAAATTCAAGTTTAGAGAGTTCTCAAATCACGTCCTTGGATTCGAGTTTGGATGACACAAGCGTAACCGCTTCTTCCAATTCAAATCCTTCCATTTCATCTTCCGATGTTAGTTCAAGTAGTGTGGTTTCAAGTGAAATCGTCTCTAGTCAATCTTCCATCAGCTCCTCTTCATCTAGTTTGAACACTTCCGTTGTAAACTCAAGTTCACCGGTTTCATTGATCACCATTCCGTCGAATGCTCCAAGTTATTATCAAAATGTTTCACCATCTTTATCGGGTGAAGCATTAAAAAATGCCTTAGATTTATTGATCTCATCTAATGTGAGTGTTGCTTATGATTGGTGGCGATATGAATCTGCAGATGAATCCTTAACAGAAACCAATAAAGTGCTAACGATTTACCCACGCCGAAATTATTTGAAAACCGCTCATGTGAGTGGTAACACCGCGGCGACTTGGAATCGTGAACATTCCTATCCTCAATCCAAGATTAGTGGGGCAGCTCTGGATGACAACCACCATATATTCGCCGATGATTGGAAAACCAATAGTACACGCGGTAATTACCGATTTGGAATCATTGCAACAAAAAATAGTAGTACCCAAGTTAAAGATTCAAGTAACTTAATAACGGATAACTATGTTGCCGGTGGTTTCTTTGAACCAAATGATGCTGCGAAAGGTGAAGTTGCTAGGGCAACACTTTATCTAAACACAATCTATGGATTTGCGATTGATGGCAATTTTCAATCCACGGAATTAGCCATACTCTGGGCGTTACAATACCCACCCACTAACCGTGATATGCAACGTAATAACCGTGTCTATTCGAATCAAGGTAACCGTAATCCCTATATCGATAGTCGAGACTATATTTGTTTAGTCTATGGGATGACGTCTTTCAACACGCGACAAGCGTGTGGATTAGCTTAACGTAAATCTGATTTGGCAAAATTCTTGCCACCGACATATAACAATAAACCAATGAGGGTGAGGTTGCTGCCAAGGGTTTTCCAAATATAACCTTGTGTATCCGTACTAAAGAAATTAATTCTAGTTGGCACAAAGAAGTTAAAGAGACTACCAATATTCGCTAATCGTTGTATTTGATAAAAATAAACCCATTCAAAAGCAGCATTAATATCAGCTTGTGCTTTTTCAAATGCAGCGAGGTCTGTGAATTGATCAATATCGAGCAAGACCATTGCTTCGACAATCGTCTTAATAATCGTGGTTAAGGTCGGACCGAGTACAAAAATCAGTAAGGTGAATATAATCGCCGCAGCCGTCGTTTTAGATTTTAACGCTAACCAAGTTGTCAAAAGGACACCGGTGATTATCAGTAAATATCCAAAACTCATATGAATCATAAAGTTTGCAAACGTACCTGCGTCATCAACACTGGTTGGAAACATGATGAGCCAAGAGAATGCACTTGGAAGAGTGTGGAATAAGACTAAACCAATGACGGCAATCACAACAGACATCATCATTTGAACCCAATAAATCTCAAACTTGGAATAGCCGGCAATAATCTTATTACGAATCGTTCCTTGGGTTATATCTGTAGCAATAAATAAACTGGTGACCACCCCAATTAATAAAATTTGAATTTGGCCCAATTGAAAACTAGATTCTAAAATGGTTCGGGTTGTTAAAAAGAAATTATATTCTCCTGGATTGAGTTCAACTTTGGTAATCCAAGCGAGGATGACATTGAACCCACCTAACGCAAAGATAATAAAGGCAATAATGATCGCCGAGGTTTGTCTTCTTAAACGCGCAAATTCAATCGCAAATAATCGTTTCATGCTTATTTACCTCCGATCATCTTCATAAAGAAGGCTTCTAAATCATCGCTCTCTTTATTCATATGAACCAACTCAATATTTTGTTTGAGCAATTCATTTAAATAAGGTTGAATCGGTTGTTGACCATAGATTTTAAGTTGTTGACTACTTAATTCAAAATCCTTAAAACCTTGCTTCGTTAAAGAATCGACGTTGAATGAGGCGGATGCTAATGAAAGGACGGTCGCTTGTCTGGATTCCTTTTGTAATTCCGCAGCAGTAATTTCCCTTAATAACTTGCCATGATCAATAAATCCGTAACGCGTAGCAAGTTTAGAAAGTTCGGTTAACATATGCGAACTAATCAGCATGGTCAGACCTTCTTCTTGATTTAATTTCAAAAGAAGGTTTCGTAAATCCCGAATCCCTTCAGGGTCTAATCCATTATTCGGTTCATCTAAAATGAGAAAAGTAGGGTTTGAGATTAAGGCCATCGCAATACCTAATCGTTGCCGCATCCCTAAGGAGAAATTCTTGGCTTTCTTCTTCTTTTCAACCAATAGCTTTTCTAAATCAACTTTCTTCAATACGTTTTGAATCACCAGGTTATGGTTTTCTTTGATGCCTAATAAAATACATTGAAGTTTTAAATTTTCATACGCGGATAAATTCAAATGTAGTGCAGGGGATTCTACAACCGCTGCCATATTTTTTCGCGCTCTGACAACTTTTTTAGGTTCCGTTTCACCAAACAATGCAAAACTTCCTTTGCTTGGTTCTGCAATACCTGCAATCACGCGAATCAAGGTGGTTTTACCAGCCCCGTTCTTACCAATAAAGCCATAAATATCACCTTTTTGAATGGTGAGATTCACGCCATCTAACGCGCGCGTTTTTCGATAGACTTTCGTTAAATCCATGGTTTTTAAAATTTCCATAATGTTCCCTTAATCCAAGT
>JBDLRZ010000065.1:0-5817 GCA_039799785.1 Bacillota bacterium
TTGGAACCACAAAGAGAAGGGTCTCTATGTCGATTTGTTAGATGGAACGCCTTTATTCACCTCAGAAGATAAATTTGATTCGGGTTGTGGTTGGCCAAGTTTTACAAAACCCATTATTGAAGCAGTTGTTTTAGAACGTCATGATTATTCACATGGGATGATTCGCACCGAAGTGAGAAGCCAAGATTCCGATGCTCACCTTGGCCACGTCTTTGATGACGGGCCACAAGACAAAGGTGGACTTCGTTATTGCATTAATTCTGCTTCATTAAAATTTATTCCCTTTGATCAACTCGAACTTCATGGCTATGGTGAATTTAGAAAATTCTTTAAAAAGAAATAGAGAACATCATGGAATCAATTAATTTAATCATTAGTGAATGGATTCAAAGTTTCCGAAATGAATTTTTAGATGCATTCTTTTTATTCATCACCGAGTTCGGTGATGAAACTATTTTTTTGATTATTGCTGCGATTCTTTATTGGACGTTTGATAAACGTTTTGCATATCGATTGGTTCTCTTTTTCCTTTATGGTGCAGTGATCAATGGAGGTTTAAAGTTCTTAACCAATTCTCCTCGTCCCTATGTTGAATATCCTGATCGAATCACTTTAGTTGGTGAAGGATCAAGTGGTACGTCATTACCAAGTGGTCACGCTCAAAATAGCTCAATCCTTGGTTTAACTTTAAACGAAAAGTCGACATCATTCGGTAAATGGTTCTCTGCATTTTTATTCATGATGGTTGGCTTGGTCATGTTATCGAGACTTTATTTAGGTGAACATTATTTAAGCGATGTTATCTTTGGTTTAGCGATTGCGTTTGCTTACTACACCCTTGTGAATCAAATCCAAGCAAAAAGGAAAATTCCAACTTGGGTGCGATGGATACCGATTGCATTATTAATTCCAACTGCATTCTTAACGAATGATAAGAATGTTTATTTGGCCTCAGCAAGTATTGTTGGTTTTACCATCGGATTTCCACTCGAACTAAAACATATTGGTTTTTCCATCAATGGACAATGGTGGCAACAAATGCTAAAAGTCGTCATCGGCTTAGGTGTCGCTTTAGCGTTACGCATTGGTTTAAAAGCTATTTTTGAAATGGGATTATATTCCACCGACTTTGAAAATAATCCATTATTCACGGATCAATTGTTAGACTTCACAAGATATCTCATCATCGCTTTGTGGATGACGCTAGGCGCGCCATTATTATTTAAATCGTTATTTAAAATAAAAGCTCAACAATAAGTTAACGTTGTTTGGCTGGGATGGGTTTGATTCCTGCTTTCATCATGGGTTGATTCACGAAATAGAGTAATCCGAATAAAAGCATCAAACCACCAGAGGCAATCATCAGCCATTCAATATCAAGAATATCTGCTAGAGGTCCAAATAAGGCAATGCCAATGGGCATGGCAATCGAGTTGATCATCGTAGAAATACTGGTGACACGTCCCATATATGCTGGATCCACTTGTTCTTGAAGAATGACTGTCATCGGAGTGTTATAAAACGGCAGCACAATACCTTGCATGAGCATAAAGGCAAAATAAACATAAAAATTAGAAACAATGCCTAACATCAACACACCAAATCCCATGATGGAAATGGCAATACCAGCGGTGACAATCCGATTTTTAAATCCACCCCACCACGCCACCATGAGTGCACCAATTGTCATTCCGAGTGAAAAAGAAACTTCAACCATGGTTAACCTGAATACTTCATCTCCAAAATTTTCAAATGATCTTACGACTTGAAGTGGCGATAAAAATGCAACAGGTGAAACTAGAATCAAAACGAAAAATAGATACATAAAAAATGGGATCAAGAACTGATGGGTTTTAACATAGTTTAATCCAGCAGTGAAATCTTGGAATCCGTTCGTTGTTTTTGGTTTTCCTTCATTAACGTGCTTAGGAATGGTGACCAATAATAGAAGTGTTAACACGCCAATCACGGCAGTGACCGTATCAATATAAAATAAAAATCCAATGCTAAACCAAGAGATTAAAATGGCAGCCACAATCGGACCCAAGACGTTAAAGGCAGATTGAATACCGGTTTGAATCCCTTGAACTCGCATCAGCTTATCTTGAGGCACCATTAATGGAATGGCAGCACCAATCGCAGGTCCATGAATCGCTTGACCGATACCACGTACTGCAGTGACGGCAATTAGCATCCATATTTCAATATTTCCCAATGAAAATAAAATAGCAGTCATCAACGTTACCAACGCAATCGTGCCATCCGCAATCACAATCAAGAGCTTTCGATTCATTTTGTCGGCAAGAACACCAGCGATTGGAGAAAATATAAGCAAGGGAATAAAGGAAGCAATAATGGCAATGGTTAGGATCGTGCCTGATTCGGTTTCAAGATTAATGTACCAAAAGATAGCATATTGAACCAAAAGCGATCCAACAAATGAAATCATTTGACCAGCAATAAAGAAAGTAATGTTACGTTTCCAATTTTTCATCATTTTTTACCCTGCGAATTATAGCACAAATTATTTTTGTGCCATGTCCCAGTCTTTTTTTAAAATCGAATAAAGACTTGAGTCTTGAAATCCATCATTGGACCGATAGTATTGCCTTAAGACACCTTCGTGTTGAAATCCAGTTTTAATTAAGACGGCACCGCTTGCAGGATTATAAATGGAATGATGGGCTTCTAATCGATTAAAGCCAATCACACCAAATGCATAATCCTGAACAGCATGTAAGGCTTCGGTCATATAGCCTTGATTCCAATATCGTTTCATCAATGCATACCCAACTTCACCGCGTTCAAAACCATCATGAACGGAATGAATACTAATCGTACCCACTAACGATCCGTTTTTTAATTGAATACCCCAGACATAAAATTTGGGGACTGGATAATTACTCATCCAATAACTAATAATTCTTTTTGTTTCATCAACTGAGATATGTGGTTTCCAAGACAAATATTTCACCACATCCATATCAGTAGCCCAACCTAAAAACATACTTTCAGCGTCCGCTAATTGCAACGGACGTAGGATTAATCGGTTGGTGGTTAGTTTAATGGTTCCTTGATGATTCATTAGTGTTGCCAGATTGTAATATCCGAAAGGATTAACGAATACATCTGCTCTTCTATTTTAACAAAATTTTGGAATTGAATGGTAAGATTGCCCGGTGTAAGCTGCACCCATCCGTGTTGATAGGTTTGAATTAGAGCGGTGATGTTGATAGAAATTGGCTTTTGATTGATGAGCATGACTAATGAAGGTAATCCTAGATCGACCTCATCCATAATCGTTCCACCTGAAAATGTAAGAGACATTTGAAATAAACCTTGATTCAGGTTTGAAATGATTAAGGTTTCATTTAGTTCTTGAAAGGTAATGGTTTCTTCATCCTGATTGATGTTGGCATTCGTTTCAACATTGACCGGATCAAAGGATAAACGAAAAATTTCAACAGGAAGAGGTTTGAGTAGATAACCAAGGTATAGGCTGATCAAACTAACAAGGAACAAGGATAGAATAATGATTGGAATGGGTGCCTTGGATGGTTTCATTAATATTCTTTGGGAAAAACAAAACCACTACGTTTGGTGTTGAGTGGCTTAATCATTTGTTTTATTAAATCACTCTTTATTTTTAAATGCGGAGGAATGGATAACGCTTCGCCTAGTGTTTCGTAGGGTTCTTCTTCATCAATAAAGCCGGGCCCTTCGGTGGCAAATTCAAATAACACTTTTGGATAAATTCGCGCATAAAGGGATTGGAAATAATAACGGTCTACAAAACCAGAATTTGGAATTTGGTTTTGTAATAGATGCACTCTCCATTCATCTAGTTCTTCTCTATCTTTAATTCGAAAGGCCACATGATGGACACTACCATAACCTTGCATCGCTTGACCCATCATTCTTTGATAATCGATCACTACACCGGCACCATTGCCTTTAGGTGTCATTTCGTAAAGTGTCAATGATCCTTCTTTTTTAATCAACGATAAACCCATGACTTGGGTCAATTGACGGTCCATTAATTCCAATTCATTGACACGAATAAAAATGGGACCTAAACCGATAATGGCAAATTCATCGGGAACAGGACCAAGGTGCCATGGTTCACCACCGGCAACACCTGGAACTTTTTCATCAGATACTAGCGTGTACATTTGTTCATCAAAGTCCATAAAGTGAAGCCACTTTCGACCCAGTAAAGTTTTGATGGATTCATGTTTAATTTGATAACGTTGAAAGCGTTTGAGCCAGTATTCTAGACTTCGATCATCTTTCACTCGGAAGGAAGTTCGATAAATTTCATTGGTGCCACGAACCGCTTTAGGAGATTTTGCAAAATCAAAGAACGTCATATCCGTTCCAGGATTACCACGGTCATCTGCAAAAAATAAGTGATAAGCGCGAACATCATCTTGATTAACTGTTTTCTTTACAAGTCTTAATCCTAAAATTCTGGTGAAGAATTGATAAATCTCACTCGCGGATGATGTGATCGCTGTGACATGGTGAATGCCACCTAATGGTAATGGTTTTGTATTCATATCGTTAATTCTCCTAAGACAAAAAATGTAAGGGTGCCTCTGGTTAAAAGTTCACCTTCAGCATTGAATAATTCCACAACGGTTCTCAATAAGGATCGACCCGCTTGTATCACTTTTCCTTTGGCGATGACTTTGGTAGTAATATTAGCAGCCTTGATATAAGACACATTTAATTCGATGGTGACGATCCTCTTCATCTTGGTGAGCGAGGCAATTGCAGCAACGGTATCAATCAAACCGGCTAAGGCTCCACCGTGAACGGAACCAAAACGATTGAGATGGTCTGGTTTAGCTTGCCAATGGACTTCAGCTTCTCCATCTTTCAGTTGAATGATCTGTGGATCTATAAAATGATCGAAGTTTTTCCCTTCAATCATCGACAAATATTGTGATTTTAGTTTATCAATTTGATCTTTTTTTATCATAAAAGCATTTTAGATGCGTAACTTTTCCTTAATACATATAATAATCGCAACCAACTGAATTTACTATTGGTTTCCACATGTTCATTAGGTTTTTCAAAAGGAGATCATACAAATGATTAAAAAATTCTATCTTGTAGGAATAGGTTTGTTAGTCGCAAGTTGCAGTAATACATCAACCAGCGAACTTTCATCCATTCAAACTTCGATAAGTTCTGCCACAGTTACGTCAACTGATGATCAATCAAGTAATTTAAGTGTTTCATCAAATCAAACCAGCAGTGCGTTGGTCACGTTGAATTCTAAGTGGTCTATTGCAATGGGTAATGCAAATGTCACCCAGTTCTACTCCATTTCTGAAAATCTAACATCTGATTTAACTTCTACCAAAGTCATTGAAGTTCAAAAAGTTTTTAATTTAGATGGTAGTTTCTATGGTTTTGTTTATGAAGCTCTTGTCGATGGAAATGGTGGATGGAACTCCAATCGTTTCAGAGTTGGTTTAGCCAACTCTACGTATCTTGGTTTTCAATCAGTGGAAGATCGGGAACACGGAAACTTTGGAGATATCATCATTAACGCTCTCAAAAATTCCTTAAAAGGAAAAGCTGCCGTTTATTCAAATGCTTGGGAAATTATGATTAGTGCCAACGAAACCGTTGCTGCTGGAACCGCTTCAGAAACCATTAATCCAATTGCCGACGCGCTTGAATCCATCACCACTCACTATTTATCCCAAATTAATGTAGAATAAAATTGAGGAAACCAATATGCCAAAACCATTTATCCCACCCATGAAAGGTAACAAAGGTCCTTTCATTCCTAACCAACCTAAG
>JBDLRZ010000066.1:0-9415 GCA_039799785.1 Bacillota bacterium
GTAAATTAATCGCAACAAATGCTGCTAATCCAATCAAGATTGGTTTAAAAATAGAAGCATAAGAAAATCGATAATATTTAACAGCAAAAAAACCTAGAATATAAACACCAGAAAAACCTAATGAAAGTAAGCCATTCCTTAACCACGTTCCAGATTCTAAATATAATGGGGAAATCCCCATAAATAAGGTGAAAATGGTCATACTCGTTAACATCAAACCTAAATCGGTTCGTTGATTATCACTTAAGCGCGCATAATTCAGTACAAATAAAGTAAATCCAAGAACAAGACCGATTAATAAATAAACGGATGGAATGCCAAGAAATTGAAATCCAATAAGGCCTAATATTTGGGTAACCAAAAGTGGAAAGAGTTTTTGCCAATCGAATTGGATCAAGTCTGATTTACCAGTACGCGCCATGTTCCACCTTTTCTGCCCCTAATGGTTTGTCGCTAGGGCGAATCCAAGCATCATTTACGTAACGCGTAACGTGCGGACGTTTTTCCCATCTTCTTCCCATGATACCAAACATCGTTTGGGTAGCCCCACCAGTTTGGATGGCTTGACGTCCCATCGTTTTGACGAACCAACATAAATGCGAACCATATGCGCCGGCTCCAACGAGAGCAATATCAAAATCATGTTTCATGATTTCAACTTTCATCGCATCAAGGGCTTCAAACCAAGTTGCAAATCTCGAATCCATTTGATCAGCAATGGTCTGAACAGATTTAACGGTGATAAGTTGAAAGTCTGGCAAAACTCCTTTGGGAAAAAGTTTATCTTTTCGTTTGTATTGTGCTTCAATATCTTTTGCAAAAGGTGACACCACCAAAACCTTTTTACCTTTGAGTGACTGAATCCAATCGCCTCTTAAAGGTTCAAAAGATTCATATTGGATGACATGTTTGGATTGAAAATACCTTTGATAGATATACGATTCCATATGAATACCAGAAACCCCAAATATGTCGGTCTTTCTGGCTTCTTTATTAAAATGCTTGGCATAATACGTTAAAGACTTATCGTCCGTTGGGTAAAACCCAGCATTATTTTTCATACTCCATCTTACAATTGGTTTGAAAGTCTTTTTCATACCAAGAAGCATCTTTTCATAATTATGAATCGCACCCATTTCAACAGCACCAATACGAACTGCAGCAAAGGGTTCACCTAGCTCAATGAGATTTTTTAAAACCTTATTTCCTTGTTCAAGATTCAAATGACGATGGTGTAAAAAAGTATGAGTTTGAGGTTTAATTCGAAATAGCTTCCATCGTAAAACCCCAATGGCACTTTTCAAAAATGCTCGATAATAATGAATACGCTTTAGCGGTATAAGTTGAGTTGAGGACATTAATACTATTATACAAATAAAAAACCGAGGTTGTTGACCTCGGTTGACGATTGATACTTATTTTACCTTTGTTTTTTTAAGAATGGCACGTTTAATCAAACCATTTTCATATACAAATTTTGGTGATCCTTTTAATAAAGGACGAACATAACGTTTCATCAATGTTCCTTCACCATGAACATCGACCACCCATTCTGGGGATAATTTCTTTTCGACGTTGGCAATTTTGTTTAACTTTTGTAATTTAAAACTCACCTTATAGGGTTCATCACTTTTACGTGAAATGACTACCATCGAATCCGTTTTACCTTTGACAGCTTTTTTCACGGCAATCGATGACACCTTGATGGCTTCTTTAGAATCGACTAAGGTGATATATTGCGCTGCAGCTCGTTGCATTAATGAAAATTCGATCGGACGGGTACTATAACCAAAACGATCTTTGACAATTTGCGCTAATTGATAGGCAACACCACCCATTTGCACGTGTCCAAAACCATCTACTTCTTTACCTTGGTGAGGCATTTGAGAAAGGATACCTTCTGAAATCACGAACAAACCTTTTTTCTTTTGTTCATAAACTTGTTTTACTTCTGCTAAGAACGTTTCTAAGTTAAAGGTATCTTCTGGTAAGTAAATGCGATCTGCTTTGACGTCACCTTCTAGTAATGCTGCTACTGCAGTTAACCATCCAGCGTTACGTCCCATGACTTCGACAATCGCAACCTTACCTTTGTTATAAACTAGGTTATCAATCGCCACATCTTGTAAAGTTTGTAACACAAACTTGGCAGCAGATGGAAATCCTAAACAGTGATCAGTGTTTGCTAAATCGTTATCTATGGTCTTTGGAATACCGATGACATTGCAATCATAACCGACTTCTTTCATCAACTTGGATAATTTATGGCAGGTATCCATCGAGTCATTACCGCCGTTGACGAGTAAGTAACCAATATTATATTTTTTTAAAGTTGCTAGGATTTTTTGATAATCAGGGTGATTCACATCACTGTTTAATTTATAACGAGCGGTACCTAAAATCGCACCAGGGGTTTGGGGTAAAAGCTCAACGGTTTCATCTGATTCTGCTCTTAAATCGATTAAATTGTCATTTAAAACACCTTCGATACCATAAAGTGAAGCATAGATTCCACCAATTTCAGGATGCTTTTTTGCTTCTTTAATAACTCCATATAATGAGGTATTGATAACAGATGTGGGACCACCGGATTGAAAATAAAGTAAATTTTTCATACATTAACTCCTTTTTCCAAAAGTATTATATCAATTTCATTTTCGAGTATTAAGGAAAATGTAAAATATGTTCATCAAAGAACAATTGCACCACTTTTACTCACTAACTTTGCAAGTCTTTAGTTTCGTTTGATTTTAACGTATTCTTAATTATTTCCTTTATAATGACTTATGTGAAAAAGAATAAGATCATTTCTGTTGGCGTCTTTTCAAAGGCAACGTCAGTTCCTGGACAAGGCGTTGGTGCAGCTTATATCGAACAACTTAATTTAATTCAACAATCCAAGAAACTCAACGTTGTCTTAAAAGGAACTGGTAAACTCGATCTCATTCATATCCATACCGTGAACTTTCGTTATTGGATTGCGATGCTATTTATTAGCATACCCAAAGTGGTCTATGTTCATTTTTTACCTTCTACCCTAGGAACCTCCATTAAATTACCTAAAATTTTCTTTGGAATCTTAAAATGGTATATCAAGATGTTTTATAAAACGGCAAGTTATCTCGTTGTGGTCAATCCCATCTTTATTGAGCCACTCGTGAAAATGGGTATTAAAAGGGAACGGATTACCTTTATTCCTAATTTTGTTGATGAAAAGAAATTTACGATTACCGATTCCGTGGCTCAAGTAAGAAAAGCATGGCAATTTAAACGCTTTACTGTTTTAGGTGTGGGTCAAGTTCAACATCGCAAAGGTGTCATGGATTTTGTGGAAACTGCCAAACGTCTCCCTCAAATAGATTTCGTATGGGCAGGTGGTTTTTCGTTTAAAGGCTTAACCGCTGGTTACGAAGAACTCAAGAATGTCATGGAAAATCCACCCGCAAATGTTCGATTTTTAGGCATTATTCCTCGAGAAAAAATGAAAGAACTGTATCATGCATGTGATCTCTTTTTCTTACCATCCTATGATGAACTCATGCCTATGAGTGTTTTAGAAGCTGCGGTGTGCAACAAACCGATTCTCCTGAGAGACCTTGAACTTTATCAACCCGTTTTCCATTCTCAATATTTATCTGCCCATTCCATCGATGGATTTGTTAAAATAATGAAGCAACTTAGCGAAGATGATAAGGCGTATCAACAAGCGCTTGCCCATCCAAAGTGGCTCAAGGAACATTATCAACGTACTGCTATTCTTCAAAAGTGGGAAACGTATTATCAGGAGGTCTTAGACCAACATGCCAAAACTCATTAGTATCGGTGAAGCCTTAATTGACCAAGTCAAACAAGGTGTGAAGTTAATTGGAAAATTTGCAGGTGGTGCACCGGCAAATGTTGCAAGTATGGTTGCCAATTTAGGTCAAAAAAGTATGTTGATTTCTAAAATTGGTGATGACGATGAAGGTAAAATTGTATTGCAAACCTTACAAGCCAAAGGCGTTGATGTTTCACAAGTGAAAGTAACCGATGCTCACGATACAACGGTAGCAAAAGTTCAAGTCGATAAAAAAGGTCAACGTACCTTTACCTTTGATCGCCGTAATGCAGCCGATTTATTTTTAATGAAAGAAGAAATTGATCCAAGTTTATTTGAAGCGAATGATATTCTTCATTTTGGTAGTGTCAACCTCGTCCCTTCCTTATCAAGAAAAGCTCATGAGTATGCCTTGGATATCGCAAAGAAAAATGGATTAATCATTTCCTTTGATCCTAATCTTCGTTTCAATCTATGGCCAAGTCCAATTGCCCTTCGAGAAACCGTCAAAGAATTTATGGTGGGTGTAGACTTATTAAAAGTCACCGAAGAAGAATTAAATTTTATTTTCCCAGATATGACACTTGAAGCTGCCATTGAAAAAGTATTCCAAGCAAAAGTGACATGGTTGATTCTTTCTAAAGGCGAACAAGGTTTAGCCCTTTATCAAGCAAAACAAAAACCTATTTTAATCAAAGGATCCAAAATCAAAGTGGTGGATACCACGGGTGCAGGTGATGCTTTAGTGGGTTCCCTCATCGCCAAAATCCTTCAAGCTGAACTCCCCAAATCAAAGTTATCGACCAGTGCCTTAAAAATGAAAGACTATGCAACGTTCGCCAATGAAGTCGCTGCCTTAGCTTGCACAAAATCAGGCGCGATTGAATCCTTTCCAACGTTAGAAGAATTAAAAAAAGCTAAAATTAAATAGTTGAAGATAAAAACCCAAGCGATGCTTGGGTTTTTTTATCTTTAATCAAAGTCAGTGATTAAGAAGTTTGTAAATTGCCATAAATCTTCGGGATCAATGCGCGGGCGGTTATAACCTTTAAATTCATTGTAGTAATTTTTTAATGGATGCCAATCAAAGGGTTGAGAAATATAAGTACCTAAATAAGGCTTGGCAATTTTAATAATGTATTCATGAGGCAAAGCTTCAGGGTTAAGATAACCTTCTTGTGGGTGATCAATCATCCATAAAATCGAAGCAACCACACTGATGGCAACTTGAACAGTTGTAGCATTTTGATGTGGGACTAGGGAACGAGCTTGTTGAATCGAAAGAATCGAACCAATCCACCAAGATTGATAAGGATGACCCATGATGAGTGCACCTAAAATATCTTCACCATACATGATGTCGTCATTCATGATTCTGGTTTTGGTTTGGATCTTATAGTTATTACCACGTAATTCATTTAACGAGGCAATGGCAGCATCACTGGGGCAATAGGCATAGTGGACGGTTGGACGATAAATCGCTTTTTGACCATCCCATACCGTTAAATAATCCGATAAGGTAAAGGCTTCACCATGACGAACAACCATCCCTCTAATTTCATAATGTGGAACAAATGTTGAGACCCACGTGTTCATACCCATGCGTGCTAAACAAATTTGGTTTTTTGGCCCTTCTGCATGTTCAAAGGCTAAATCGGGAAGTTGCTTTTCATGCGTACCCCAACCCATTTCTGCAGTGGTTGTACCTTCTTCTCTAAAACCTTCAACAGACCAGGTGTTAACGAATTCATCGACTTGTTTAGGTTGATTAGAAATTTGAGTATCACGTTCTGAGATGTGAATAACTTTAACACCAATACGATGGGCAATTTCGTTAAATTTTTGTTGGACAATTAAACTTTCAAGCATCACTTTGTCTTCATGGATAACTTTGTTATCCTTGATCATTTTTTGAGCGATGTCAATTAAACCTTGTTTAATCAAAGAAGAGATTAATCCTGGATTGGCTCCATGCTCGGTGATCATGGTTGGTCCTTTTTTGGTCCAAGATTTCATCATCTTTCTTAAACGCATGTGACGGTAATACAGCGTTTTTTCAGTTGGATGCTTTTCGTGACTATGGGTATATGGATCCCAAAGTTCAATCGACGTATTGAGGTAATTGACATCGTGATCATGGCACCACTGAATGATATCCTCAGCGCCAATGTTCCACGCTAAATCAATAATCAAATCTTTTGCTTGAACATATTTTGAAAGTTGAGCAGCCATTTTGGTAGGGCTAATCTTATCGCGAACATAATGAATACCGCGATCAATCCAAGGTTGAAGAATGGCTTGTTTATCTTCAAAATCCATCACCGTGACATGATTATAAGGGACATTAATGTGTTTAAAAAGAATCGGTAATGTGCATTGAGCAACGCTACCAAATCCAATAATTAAAATTCGGTGATTAAATATTTTTTCCATCACTAATATTGTAAAACAAATTAAAAAAAATAAAACAAAATGACGTTATGATTTGAAAGAAAACTCTACACCTGTTAAAGATTCAGAAACATTAAAAAACTTTTTTGCAAGTTTTGTGTCATGGCTTAAGGGAATCGAGCGAACAAGCTTTGCTTTTTTACCACCGATTTCAAACCAACCGCTTGGTCCAAAATATTCTCCGCCTTTGCAATCAGCATTCAAAGAAGCTTCAATCGTTGGAATGGCACCACGCTTTGCAGATTGTAATGGCATCAGAAATTTCATCACATTATAAAGCGGTTGCGTTTTTGTATTTTTAAAAAGTAAATTGGTCTTAGATACGCCTGGGTGGGCCGCTAATACTTTCACTGGTAATTTTGCTTTTTTCAAACGACGGTCTAATTCATAAGTGAATAACAGATTCGCAAGCTTTGATCGACTGTAAGCTCCCCAAGGAGAATATGATTTTGGTTTTTCAAATTGTAAATTATCAAAATCAATCTCTCCACGTCGATGGGCAATACTTGAAACGTTAACGATTCTACCTTGATTGGCAATTAACATCGATAGTAATTGACCCGTTAATGCAAAGTGTCCGAAATGATTAGTCGCCATTTGTGATTCAAATCCATCATCCGTAAGCTTATAATCTCCGAACATAATGCCAGCATTGTTTACCAATAGATCAAGATGTTGAAATTGCTTTTTAAATTGTGAAACAAAAGTTTTAACCGACGCAAGGGTCATTAAATCTAAGGGGATAAAAACCACCTTACCAGATAACTTCAAAGCATTGAGTGATTGAATCGCTTCTTCTGCTCTTGCTTTTGATCGCGATGCCATCACCACACTCGCCCCTTCTTTTAAAAATCGTTCGATCGCGAAATAACCAATACCAGAATTTCCACCTGTAACGATTACAACTTTATCTTTTAAATTCATGTTTGAATCCTCGCTCCTTATGATAAACCATACGCTCACCCGCTTGGGGTAAATTGACTCGACCCACTTGTAAATATGACATTGACCTTAATAATCCCTTCATCGGAATATTCCGCTCGTGTGTATCAAGGCGAATGTTGTTGATGCCTTTACGCCACACCCATTCCTCGATGAGCGTTAAGAATACCTTACTTAATTTCTGTCCGTGAAAAGTTGGATGGATAAAGAAACGATGAATGACGATGTAAGGATCTTGATTTAACCATGCTCCAGAAAGTAAATGGTCATACGCATTATCCCTAGGAAGTAATGCGGCACCACCGATCAATCGATCATTGAATGTTAAAAGATAAAATTGTCGGTGAAGTATATCGTTTTCAATGGTTTTTTTGGAAGGTTCTGTGCCTTGCCATTGACCGGATTGATGAGCGGCAAGAATCGGTCTGCATAATTCAATCGCTTCCATAATCCAAGGTGTATCTTGGGTTGTTCCAAGTCTTATCGAATATTTTGACTTTAGCATAATGCTATTATAAAATAATTACGCAAAAAGAATTAACGCTAATCGTGATTCCCCTACATTGCTGTGATGGCGTATGCCAATACAGAACATCCATTATCCCCCATAATGGATGTTTTTTATTTGACAACCCTTGGTAATTTCACTTATGGTAAATCTATGCAATATAAGTTGGGTTCTTTTGCAAAATTAAAACAAGATAAAAAATGGCGTGTGATTTTAAGTGATCACCCGTATTTAATTGCTTTAGTTGGGAACCATGTTTATGCGATTCCCGATCAATGTCCTCATCAAGAGGCTTCTCTTTTTCAAGGCAAACTTGAAGGTGAAATCATTACCTGTCCCCTCCATCAAGCAAAATTTAATCTTGTCTCTGGAGAGATCGATGAAGTTAGCAAAATGATTTATTTTGATTTTGGTCCAGAAAAAATCACGACCCATAAGGTCGTGATTGATGGCGATCAATTAATCTTAGACGTATAAGGATTACTTAATGCGAAGCTGGGCTTTGATCATCGCAATTTCTTGAGCGATTAACGCTTGAGCTTCTGCTCTTGAAATGTATTGACCTTGGAATTTAGCAAGTTCTTCAATCACGATTCTACGGACTAAATTTAAATCGATAGAGGAAGCATAAGGATTGGCAGCAACACCCATATTGGGTACAGGATAAATTTGTTGCGTATTTCGCATCATGTTAAGTTCTTCTTGCATGACAACTTTGACTAATTCAGATAAGTTATCACCCGTTGCTGGTTGATTTGTAGAAGGTGTAACTGGTGCAGTTTGTAGGGTTGGTTGAACAGGTAATGGTTGGTTAATGGTGGGGGTTAATTTAACAGTGGAAACTTTCTTTGCCACTTTTGCTTTAGTGGTGATGCCTAGTAAAAAGATCATTAAAAGAGAGAGTAAAATAAACCCTAACATTCCACCTAAAAAAAGCGTATAGATGAAGTCAGATGATAATCCATTGATTAAAAGATATATAAATCGGCCATTCGGTAAATCTGGATTGACGATAATTAAACTAACACCGATTGCAAAAAAGGCATTAATCGCAAGAAAAGCCATTAACCCAGACAATGGTCTACGAACAATAAATCCACGAATGAAGGCAACAAAACCAATCAATATTGCAAATGCTGTAACCGACAAAATGATAAGGCTAGTGGTTCCCTCAAAGGATAGTGTTGAGATAAACGTCACCATATAAGCGATATACATTTCTGACAATTGAACAAATCGATATGTTAGGGTTGAAACATTCCATTCATTTAAAAAACTATAGACTAAACCAAGAATGAATATAAATGCAACTGATGCGATGAGTAGTGCCTTTAAAGTTAATCTCTTCATAGCTAATCTCCTTAGATTTCTACTTATTTTAACATAATAGTATTAGTAAAATGTTAATTTCTATTCAATTGAAGTTTCCTTAGAAGCACCCTTTTTAATCGTCATTCTGACAAGAATATATTTTGCATGGAATAAACGTTTAAGAAGTTTGATGCGATATTGTAAAGCTCGACGATCAAACAGTAAGCGTTCCACACCCGTCCAAATAAAAATCCAACTTAAAATTGCATAGACTTCGGATGACACCGAATTAAAGAAAATAGTCTCAGATAGTAATCCGCCAAAGATGAGGACAAAGTTACCAATCGCAAGTAACACACCACCAATGGTCGTGAGTCGTTGAATAT
>JBDLRZ010000067.1:0-14101 GCA_039799785.1 Bacillota bacterium
GGCCTGCTATCTGGTTTTTAGGTCATGATATTGGAGACGTCAAATGGCCTTTATGTGGCGAAATTGATTTATTGGAAATGGTGGGACATGATCCTGAAGTGATGCATTTTAGTTTGCATTCACAACTTCATAATCACATCATCAAAACCCAACGCACGAAGTTCCAAAAAATTCCTGGCATCATGGAAGGATTCCATGACTATAAAATGATTTGGAGACCAGAAGGCATTAGTTTCTTTATTGACGATGTTCATTATGTAACGTTTGAGAAAAAAGTTGGTGATTCGGTTGAAAGTTGGCCCTTTGATAAACCCTATTATTTGATCATGAACATTGCAGTTGGTGGAACATGGGGTGGCAAGATTGAAGAACAAGACATGCCATATGTGATGGATGTTGAAAAAATTGAGGTGTATCAAGAATGAAAGTTATTCACAGTTCTGCTGCCGGTGCAAGATGGTCGACTCAAACGATTAAGACGAACCCGTCATCGACAGGTACGATTTTAAACATCAATGCCAAAAAACAATTTCAAACACATCTAGGTTTTGGTGGTTCCTTAACAGAATCCGCCGCCTATACGATTAAAGAAAATCATGATGAAGCGTTGATTCAAAATCTATTAAATTTATATTTTTCAAAAGAAGGATTAGATTATAACTTTACTCGCATCCATATGAATTCGAGTGATTTTGCTTTAGGTAACTATACCTATGTTGATCATGGTGATACAACACTTTCCACCTTTTCAATTGCCAGAGAAACTTGGTATGTTCTTCCAATCTTAAAAAAAGTATTGGCGAAACAAAAAGACCTCAAGATTTTAATTTCCCCTTGGTCGCCACCTGGATGGATGAAAGATAATCAACAAATGAACCACGGTGGTGTTTTAAAAACAGAATTCCAATCCCTTTGGGCGCTTTACTATATTAAGTTTATTCAAGCACTTCAAAAAGAAGGCATTCAACCTTGGGGTGTAACGGTTCAAAATGAGCCTGCTGCAAAACAAGTATGGGACTCTTGTTTATATACACCTGAACAAGAACGAGACTTCATTAAATTTCATTTAGGGCCGCTCTTACAAAAACATTTTAAAGATCAAATCAAATTACTAGTCTGGGACCATAATCGCGACATTATGGTTGAACGCGTCAGTCCAATTTATGCAGATCCTAAAGCAAGTCAATTTGTCTGGGGCACTGCCTTTCATTGGTATGGTGAAGAAAAATTTGAAAATGTCGGAAAAACAAAAGCGTTATTCCCTGATAAACACTTACTTTTTACAGAAGGCTGCATTGAAGGTGGCCCTCGTCCTGGTTCTTGGGACACTGGAGAACGCTATGCGCGAAATATCATTGGTGATTTTTTACAAGGAAATGAAGGTTTTATTGATTGGAATTTAGTTTTGAATGAACAAGGTGGACCCAACCACGTTGGCAATTATTGCGATGCGCCTATTTTGTTTGATCGACGAAATCAAAGCATTATCAAAAATAGCACCTACTACGCGATTGGTCATTTTTCAAAATTTATTCCTCCTCAATCCAAACGAATTGCATTAGAAACGAATCTTCCTGAAGGTGTACAAGGTGTTGCCTATCTTCGCCCAGATCATCAAATCGCAATCGTGTTACTGAATGCTAGTCAATCAGCTCAATCATTTTCAATGAACAACAAAGGAACTTGGCAAACATTTTCACTAGAAGCAAAATCGATTGCCACCATCATGGTTGATGAAAAATAAGCGTCATAAACTTACCATTCATGAACTTGCTGCTGACCTTTCACTTTCCCCTGGAACGGTGAGTAAAATTTTAAATGATAAAGGTAGTGTTTCTGAAGAAACGAGAAAAAGAGTTTTAGATCGAGCTAAAGCTTTAGGGTATGTGGCAAGTCACTCTGCACGTATTCTGAAAGCAGAGCATACCTGGACCATTGGTGTGGTTTTCTCTGACATTGCTAAGTTTGGACTTGAACACCCTTTTTTTGGATCGATCATCCAAGCTTTCAAAAATTTTATCGAAGATAAAGGATATGAAATTGTCTTTATTCCAAGAAAAATTGGAGATCAAGAACAAACATACTTACAATGGGCGCTGAATAAAAGTGTCGATGGCGTATTGCTTTTAACGGGCGATATTAATGCAGTAGATATCCAAGAATTAATTCATGCTGATATTCCATCTGTGTCAGTGGATATGGTGGACCCTTCACTTGCGACTGTCATTAGTGATGACCATCAAGGCATTGAACTGATTTTTAAACATTTCGTTCAACTTGGATTCCACACCATTTATGCATACTCTGGTTCAACCTTATCTCGAGCCTATCAACAACGAACGGAAGCATTTGAAACATTAACCCATCAATTCAAAACCAATCGACCGAAAGAATCTTATCTTTCTACCGATCGATATGGTGTCAAACATTATTATGAACAAGCGCTTTTATGGATTCAAAGTTGGCAAGTCAAACCTCAAGCGATTATTGCTTTCTCAGATGATATCGCCATGGGATTAATTTTAGCCTTAACTGAACTTGGTTATCGGGTTCCTGAAGATATTTCAGTGTCTGGTTATGATGATATTCAATTTGCGAGTTTATTTTCTCCTTCCTTAACCACCATTCGACAAGACAAAAAAAGAATTGCAGAAGCGGCTGCCATCAAATTATTAGCGATGATTGAAAAACAAGACTCATCAAAAGGTCTCACCACTGTACCTGTGCAACTAATCGTTCGCCACTCGACGAAAAGAATCAAATAATCTTAACTTTTGTTCTAATCAAATAGATTCCAATGGAAACGCCTGCTAAAAGAATACTAATAATCCAAATTGGTAAATTAAAAAAGATCAATTGCATAACGCCAAAATAAAGTAGAAGATTTCCTACTGTAAGCACGCCATATTGTAAGAATGTTTGCCAAAAAAACGGATAAAATTTTTTGTGTTGGATCGTAAACGCAATTCTTAAAGGATACGTATAAACGAGCGGCATGCCAATCACCAAAATATGTTTCCAGGTCGGTTGACGATGGACCCATTCAATCGCCTTTCTTGTTGGTACATATCTTTCAACGACCTTATTTGTTTTTTGGTGTAACCAATGGATAAAATAATAAAAAAATGTAAAACCGATTGTATATGCTACCCATAGGATTGCACTTGCAAGCCAGACATCATCCAAGAAAATCGTAAGCACAGTTAAGAGTAAAATGGCAGCAGGTCCCTCTAAGGTTGGGTGTAAGACTGCAAGCAAGATTACCATCAATATTCCAATGGTTCCAAGTGAAAGAATCCAAACTTCAAACGTTAACCATAGGTTTTCAAGCATATTCATATTGTACATTCTTTAAGATTAGGTTAAAAAAGAATCCTTGAGGAAGGAAATTAGCAAACAATGGTAAAATGTTGTCTAGAGGTTAATTATGGAAAAATCAATCAAAAAAAGTCCCGCTAAATTTACAAAAAAAGAATGGGCCTATATCTTTTATGATTGGGCAGAATCTGCTTATACGGTAATTTTTGCAACCTTCATTTTTCCACTTTTATATGGTTATTTAAGTGTAGATGTTGGTGGTCTTGGTCAAAACACTGCCGATTCCATATTTGCTTTTATTGTTTCTGGTATTAGTTTGGTCGTGGCGTTACTTTCTCCAATTCTAGGAACCTTGGCCGATTATCGTGGGTTTAAAAAGAAATTCTTTTTAATTTTTTTCTCTATCGGTATTGTCAGTGCCCTACTCTTAACAATTTATCCTGTATTTGAAACCCGATCATTGTGGTGGTTAATTCTTGTTCCATATATTGTTGCAACCATTGGATACACTGCGACAAATGTTTTTTATGATTCATTTATTGTTGATATGACAAGTGATGAAAATATGGACCGCGTCTCAACAGCTGGCTATGCTTTTGGTTATATTGGTGGTAGCACCATTCCTTTGATTGTTGCCGTTGTGTTACTAACCATTCTTCCTGGTGCAATTCCTGGATTTACCTTAACACTTGGATTTCAAATCACATTCTTCTTTACTGCGATTTGGTGGTTGATTTTCTCACTACCATTTTTAAAAGAAGCTAAACAAGTTTATGGTATTGAACCGGAAAAGTCACCCGTTAAAAAAGCATTTGGAAGACTAATAAAAACCTTGAAGGAAGCAAGAAAATATCCAAAAATTTTCTTATTTTTATTAGCCTTTTTCCTTTATATTGATGGCGTGCACACGGTGATCAATCTTGCTGCTCGTTTTGCTGTTAATGCTTTGGATATTCTTCCTGAAAATGAATTAACTACTCTCTTACCCATCTTTTTAGTCATCCAAGTTGCAGCCTTCGGTTTTGCTTTATTATTCTCAAGATTGAGTAAGAAGATTAAAGCAGAAAAAATCTTGCTATTGAATATTGCAACGTATGCATTCATTTCCATCTTTGCTGTTTTTATTCGTGAACTTTGGCATTTTTATGTTTTAGGATTATTGGTCGCAACTTCTCAAGGTTCGATTCAAGCTTTATCCAGATCTTACTTTGGTAAAATTATCCCCAAAGAAAAGACAAACGAGTTCTTTGGACTTTACACTGTCTTTTCACGTTTTGCCGCAGTGATTGGTCCATTTATCGTAGGTACGGTTGCAAGTTTAGTCACCCTTCAATTCGGTGATTTACCTGGAGGCAATTTACGATATGGGGTCTTATCATTAATTATTTTATTTATTGCTGGTGGCATTATTTTCAACATTGCTCGAAAAAAACCTGATCTTGTTGATTAATCAATTATGCCTTCTATTTTAACCCATCAGTATTTTGCAAATCTGATTCTTGAAGAAGTAAAAAAAACAATTCCTTTTTTAACTAATCAGCAATCTTTACTCTGGCTAGGATCACAAGGTCCCGATCCTTTCTTTTTTTATGGTCATGCTATCCTAAGAAAACGATTATCAACGACCACCATTAATCAATTTGGTTCTACTTTACATAATCAAGCGCCAGTTGATTCACTCTGGCCATTGATTGAACATGGTTGGTTTGGATCTAAAGCAGATGAAGTAACCAAAGCATATGTCATCGGGGCATTAACGCATTATGCACTGGATCGCACTTGTCATCCTTATGTTTTTTATCGTACTGGATTTGATGAACATGGATCATTAACTGGGCATTACAGCGCTGACCATGCTCGTCTAGAAGTTGAAATGGATGTTGCGTTAGTCGATAAATTCAATCTAAAATCTAAAGTTTATCAACCTAAAGAAACACTTAATCTCTCGAAGGTAAGTTTACAATCGATTAGCCAAATTTATTTTCAAGCATTCCCTAAACAAGTCCAACATGATACGTTTCAATTGGCAGTAGAAGATATGCAATCAACCTACCGATTTTTATACCATGGTTCAATGTTGAATCGATTACTCGTGGTCTTGGTTTCTGGTCGCCGTTCATTACCGATGAGTTTAATTCATCCTCGATTTTTATCTGTTTCGGTTAAAGATCGTTCGCTTAATTTATCTCGTAAATTATGGAAAGATCCTGTCACTGGTAAAACCTCTCAAGCGACGATGATGCAATTAATCAACGATGCGAAAACATATTTATTACCAATCCTTAAACTACTTATTCAAGGAAAATTGACAAAAGCATTCGTAAAAGAATGGACGAATCAGATTGATTATGATGGTAAACCGATTGGAAAAACCATGAAATATTTTTCCTCGTACTATTCTTCTTATAAAGGTAAACCCAATCACGACAATATTCGCGTTCAACCTTCAAAGAAAAGCGTATAATATTTTTTTGTGAAACCAACTTGGAACCAATTTTCCATTCGTTATCTTAGCCTGTATTTTATTGGCATATTGGCCTTAGGATTAGGTGTTGCTTTATTTTCGCGCGCAAGTCTCGGGGTTGCGCCTTGGGATACAGCCGCCTTCAATCTAAGAAGTTTATTAAATGCTCGCGACATTTCGATTACACTTGGTCAAAGTTCCTTAATTCATACAACCTTCCTATTAGTTTTGGTGTTAGGGATTGGCAGACGTTGGCAATCTTTCATGGCTATATTCCCAATGATTTTGATTTCATTATCCATTGATTTGTGGGACGTTGTCATCTTGCCAAGTTTATTTCCAGCACCATCACCTTTATGGTTGAATATCATTTTTTTCTTGGTCGCCTTAGTGATTATGACTTGGGGATTAGCCACCATCATCATTAGTGGATTTCCTCCGAATGTTTATGATGACCTTCAACTAACTTTAATTCGAGTTTTTAAGATTAAATCCTTTACTGTGGCTAGATGGATCATTGAATTTTCTGGCCTAACACTTGGACTGATCTACGCTTTAATTGAAGGTGATGGATTAGGTAGTATCACCATTTTATCTTTCCTACTCGCAGTCGCTTTTGGTAGTTTAATTACCTTCTTTGTCAATGTTTATAAACGTTTTAAAATTTTGAATCGCACTTTATGAAGCAAAAAATATTAGACTCAAAATATCTTCTTTTTCTTTATATCCTTGGTGTTGTGACGGCTTCTTTAGGTGTTTTTTTGATGAAATCAAGTACGTTAGGATTAGGACCTTGGGGTGTCGCTGCTTTTGAACTAAATGCCTTATTAAATCCGATTCTTGGTTTTTTTACCTTTGGTACGGCTTCAACGTTGCATACGTATGCGATGATTTTTTTGATTCTAATCATCAATAAAAATATAAAGTCTGCATTCGTTTTTGTTTCTGTTTTTTTCATCAACGGTATGGTTGATTTTTATGATTTTGTAGTCTTTCCCCAATGGGTTATTTCCAATCTAAGTTCAGCGATCGTAAGCCACGGATTAGGATTTATCATTTATTGCCTTGGGTCTGCTTTTTTAATCTTATCGACCTTTCCTGGCATGGTCCTGGAAGAATTAACGTTTGCATTAATGAAAGTGTTGAAGATTAAATCCTATCCATTGATGCGCACGATCGTCGCTTATTTTGGATTTGTACTCGCTTTCATCTATGGCTTATTATCTGGCACCTATGCTAGTTCAATTACCGTTTTATCTTTTTTCCTCGGCGTAGCGTTTGGTCCTGTTATTCAAGCGATTGTCAAAATGATTCGCCAATCTAAATTCGGCACGAAACTAAAACCCATCAAAACCTAAGCAACTTGATATTCTGGGAAGACTAACGTTTGTAGAATGGAATCGGTTGTAATGTCATAACTGATCATTTGTTGATTCGATAACGTATGAATCACTTGATTAATCATCACACCACGATCGACTTGAACATAACCTAATTCGCTAGAAGGGTGTTCCACTTTTTCAATTAATGTAATCGGTTCTGCTTGGGTAAAATCAATCTTAAATACAAAGTAATAACTGTGGTAAGTGAAAGTATATTCGTAATAAATATCAGTTCTGACTTCACCATCTTCATTTTCTTCTGTGGTGACATCTTCCACAAGGTGATAACTATAAGCGTTGACGGCGAACGCGAAGATGCCATCTTCCACGGAAACAGTGATGGCTTTATGATCCCAGAGTGCTTCTGCCCAACTCCAACCCCACACTTCGCCTTCGTTTTGAGCCATATCATCGAGTAAATATTGTGAGAAATTTAAGGTTTGGATGACATCACTTTCGCCTTCGACGGTTGAATAGGCTGATAATTTCATGCCCGTTAATTGACCTTCTTGATTTGCGTCATATCCTAAACCAATTAATTGATTGTCTCCCCACGGATGTTGATATGTATCAAATCCTGGTAAGACAATTTCTTCACGAATCACAGGATTTAAAGGATCACTTAAATCCACGATATATAAAGGGTCAGTTCTTAAGAATGTGACAATGTAGGCTAAAGGACCTTGGAAACGAACCGACATAATCGATTCACCTGGTTTTCCTAAACCTTCTTCAATTAAAGCGGTAATACCAAAACTACCGTCTTCTAAATCGGTCAACACATAAAGACGATTGGTAATCGTACGATTGTCCCATGACCACCACCATTCTCCAGCTCGCCAATCCCAGACAGTGTCGGTCGTTGCAATACGGAAATTTCCTTCGTATTCATCAAGCGCGAATTGATTAACAGCAACACCGCGAATGGTGCCGACTGCCATTAAGGTTAGGGCACCGGTTTCGATTTCAAGATCGAACTTCATAATGGTTGTGGTTTGATAACTTTGTGGTTCTTCCCAAACATAATTGGATTGGGCTAAATAAAGGTGTTCGAAATTCACATACAATTTTTTGTAATCTGGCGTGGTTCCTAAATACCCTGAGGTTTGATAGGTCATTTCCGATGGTTCTGAAAGAAGTGGAATACCAGTTAAAGTTGTCATCGCATAAAGATTATCTTCATCGATATAGGTCATTGAGGTGTAAGGCATATAGGCTTTTTCACCATCGTTTTCAATATATGAAGGTCTTAATTCTTGGCCTTGTTGATACGAATAAAAGTAATAATGTCCAACTAAATATAAGGTTTCTTGAACGATTGTTTCTCCATCCATGATGGGGACGATTCGATGATCAATAAAAGCAGCATCGGTTTGAAGACTATAAACAATTTCAAGTGACGTACGATCAATCATCATCACCGATCCAGTGGGTTGCCACCACACAAAATCAGCACAGAAATAAACATCACCATTTTCATCTTCTTGGGCGCAACTCGATTGTGTAAGGTTATAACGGTAACCAATGATAATTAAATAATCATCCGTAAGATACATGCTATCGGTGTAGACGGTTTCATTTTCTGTATTTAATTCAATGGTTGCAACGTATTCTACTAAATTATTATTGTCCACTGACATCACGCGAACTTTGCTATCCCAACGACTTGCGTAATAAATAAATTCTCCATCGGTCTTGACGACATCACCCTCTTTGACACCTGCAACTTGACTATTGGTATCGACAAATGAGTTATCTTTATTGGTTTGTTCTGAGTTAGCAGTTGAGTCTTCGGCAACGCCAGGAGAAGGCACGCCATTGAACTCTCCTCTCGCTTCATTTGCAGTTTGGAGTAGGGTTCTTAAATGGCTTTCATCTCGAACTTGATTCACGCCTAATGGCTGAAGTGGAATGGGATCATTTGTTTTAGGAGTTAAGGTTCCTACCAAAAGTAAGGTTGAGGTTACCACCAAAGTTAGGATCGGTGTTATCTTGATTTTAAATTTTGGTTGCATGGACTTTTGAACCATCAGATAAGCAAGTCCAAACAAAAAACCTAAAAAACCTACAAAAATCATTAAATTTAGAATATTATTCATCTTTCATTCCGTCCTATCTACATTATAGACAAGTCGAAAGGCGTTTTCTTTCTCGAATTCATCGCTCAGTTAAGTTAAAATATAAATAATGATAAAAATACGTTAATGTTAACTTATTTTCATAGAAAGAAATAAACCATCATGATTTACACCATTACCTTAAATCCAAGTTTAGATTACTATTTAGATCTACCAAAATTAAAGTTAGGTACATTAAATCGTTCTACGGATGCAAGGGTTGTATCCGCAGGCAAAGGAATTAATGTTTCGGTGATGCTGAACACATTGGGTGTGAAGTCCACCATCCTTGGATTCTTTGGCGGATTTACGGGTGATTACATGTTGGGTCAACTCGGTCGTTATTTAAATATTCACCTACGACCAACCATGATTAAAGGCACATCTAGAATTAACGTGAAGTTAATTCACGATCAAGAAACTGAACTGAATGCAGCGGGTCCTGAAATTAATGGTTCTGAACTTAACAATTTATTGAATCAATTAAATACCATTACGTCAAAAGATATTGTAGTTATTTCTGGATCAACGACTGCCAATGATAAAACTGGTTTAATTGAACAAATTGTTAAATACATTATTCAACGTAAAATTGATTTTGTATTGGATGTATCAGGTCAAGAATTAAAAAAATTAATCAAATATAAGCCGTTGATTATTAAACCTAACTTATCGGAGTTTCAATTTTTAGCCGATACCGAAGCGACTGACATTAAAAAACTTTATCCTCAAGCTAAGAAAGTTGCAGAAATTACTCAAAATAGAGTGTTGTTATCGTTGGGTGAAAATGGGGCAATTTTTGTCGATAAGAACAAAGCCTATCATGTCGAAGCGCCTGAAGTGAAAGTCAAACATACGGTTGGTGCAGGTGATGCATTACTAGCAGGATATATGTCAAAGTTTGAAAAGACCTCTGACCATAAAGTTTCTCTAGCATTTGCCATGGCCCTTGCTGTTAAAAAAGTTGAAGGTGGCGATATTACGAATCTTGCAGAACTTGAAAAATTAGCCTCCACCATTAAAATCAAAACACTATAACGATGAAGTTAAATTATCAACGTACGATTTTAATTGGGTTAGCCTTCTTATCGATTCAATTGTTTTGGGGCTTCTATGAGGCTGTCATTTCCAAAATGTTGGTTGACTCATTCGGTCTCAATCCTTTTTGGTCCAATTTTGTCATGACATTTGATAATTTAATGGGCCTTTTTTTATTGCCTTTTTTTGGTACCTTATCAGATCAATCGACGTCTAAATTAGGAAAACGAACGCCGTTTATTTCGATTGGCATCATCATCGCTGCAATATTTATTGTTGGTGTTGCATTAGTTGATTTCTACCAACAAACCGCAGTTATGGATGCTGGTATTTTAGGGATCATTCAAACGAATGATACTTATAGTTTTGCCACTCAAGCGAATCTAAAAGATGCGATTATTGATATTGCTTCTATGAATAATCGGACCTATACGCTCATTGGAGATGTGGTTTACTTCTCAAGTAAGTTAGATGCATCATTTGTTCGTTACACGTTAATCTTTAATCAGATTACATCAATTTCACCGATCTACTTAATTTTATATATCGTCACTTTATTTATCGTTCTCATTGCGATGTCTTACTATCGCACCCCAGCGGTTTCGCTGATGCCTGATATTACACCCAAACCCTTTCGAAGCGTCGCTAATGCCATTATTAATTTAATGGGTGTTTTAGGGTATATCGTTGCCACACTGATTATTAATGGGGCAACAGAAGAATTCACCCCTTATGTACGTTCCTTTATCATGCTTGCTTTAACGATGGTTGCCATCCTCTTATTGTTCCGGTTTATCGTCAAAGAAGTAGCCTGGGTCAAAGATATGCATCGCATTTCCATTGAACAAGGTTATGAAACCGAAGCAGAAGAACAAGCAAGAAAAAATAATGTCGTGACCCCACTCAAAAAAGAATATCAATTGAGTTTTTGGTTAATCATGGTGTCGGTCTTTTTATGGTTCTTTAGTTTTAATGCCGTCACCACCAAGTTCACCGATTACGCAAGTAATGTTTTAGAAATTGCCAATTATGTTTTACCTGTGACGGTTGCTAACATCGCCGCATTAATTGGTTTTTTACCCCTTGCGGCACTGGCGAATCAAATCGGTAGAAAAAAGACGGTGCTCTTAGGAATCCTCATGCTAGCTTTGGGCACACTTGTCGGTTCTTTCTTAACGGTTGAAACATCTTGGATTGTTTATATTATTATGCCAATCGCAGGATTAGGCTTTGCGGCGATTAATGTTAATTCCTACCCGATGATTGTGGAAATGTCCTCCGGTAGCAATATTGGTAAATATACTGGTTACTATTACACTGCTTCGATGGCAGCGCAAATCTTTACACCTTTATTGTCAGGTGCCTTGATGACGGCTTTTGGTTTAAGACTGTTATTTCCTTATGCAACCTTCTTTGCTTTATTAAGTTTTGCCACCATGTTTTTTGTCCGTCATGGTGAAGCAAGTAAACTTAAATCTGAGTGATATAATAAATTCGAATCGAGGAGACTCCTATGATCATTGGTGTCCCAAAAGAAATTAAAAAATTAGAATATCGTGTTGGTTTAACGCCTGCTGCTGCAAAAGCTTACATTCAAGCTGGTCATCAAGTTTTCATTCAACAAGACGCTGGTTTTGGTTCGGGATTTGCCAATGATGAATATGTTCAAGTGGGTTGCAAAATGCTTCCAACCATACAAGATATATACGCAAAAGCGGACATGATTATCAAAGTGAAAGAACCACTTGAAGAAGAATTTAATTTGCTAAGACCAAACCAAATTCTATATACCTTTTTACATTTAGCGGCCGCTAAACCTCTTACCGATGCCTTACTTAAAAACAAAGTCACCGCAATTGCCTATGAAACGATTAAAGATAGCAATGGTAGATTACCGGTGTTAAGACCGATGTCAGAAGTGGCGGGACGATTAGCGGTTCAAGAAGGTGCAAAATTTTTAGAAAAAGCATTTGGTGGGCGTGGTGTTTTACTTGGTGGTATTCCTGGCGTTGAACCTGGACATGTGGTTGTTTTAGGTGCGAATGGTTATGCTGGATTCAATGCAACCCAAATCGCATTAGGAATGCAAGCGAAAGTGACAGCGATTGATGTGAAGTTTAATCAAGTAGAAACTTTATTACCTTTTGCCAATGGTCGCCTTACGATGTTACCTTCCAATGAAACCAATATTTTAAAGAGTATTCAACATGCGGATCTTGTAATCTCTACGGTGCTCATTCCAGGTGATGCTGCGCCGAAACTCATTAAAAAATCATATTTAAAAACCATGCCAAAAGGTTCCGTGATTGTTGACGTTGCCATTGATCAAGGTGGCAGTACTGAAACGAGTAAAGTAACTTATCATGACCAACCTATTTATGAGGTCGATGGCGTGATTCATTATTGTGTTGCCAATATGCCAGGTGCAGTTCCCCGAACCTCAACGATTGGTTTAAATCAAGCGACACTTCCATTCGGATTAGCAATTGCAAATTTAGGATTTAAAGAAGCAATGAAAAAGGATCCTGGCCTTGCAAGTGGACTGAACACATATCAAGGAAAGATTACTTTCCCTGCCTTAGCGCAATTATTTCAATTACCTTTATTAACCGTTAACGAAGTGATTTCAACACGTTAATCATCGATAATGCTGCGATGGCACATTCATAACCTTTATTGGTTTTATCTGCTTTTGCACGTGCTTCTGCTTGGGCTTCATTGTCCGTGGTTAACACACCAAAGATGACAGGTTTCATCAATTGCAAACCGACATTCATAATGCCTCTAGCGGTTTCAGCACATACATAATCATAATGGCTGGTTTCACCACGAATGACGGCACCTAAACAAATGACCGCAGATGTCAACATTTGTTGTCCCGCTGCTTGAGCTGCGATGGGTAATTCAAATGCCCCAGGAACTTTGGTGACAATGATGTTTTGTTTTGGAAACTTTTGATCTGCGAATGCCCGTAAAGCACCTTGTAAAAGTTGTTCAGGGATTGGATTGTTAAATTCGGAAACGATGATGTGAATCTTTTTCATGATAAGTCCTCCTTAGGGTTTCATGAGTTGACTAATTTCAAGAATGGGCATCTTGAGTTTACGAGCGAGTGCAAATAAATCGTCACGTCGAGCCATCTTACCATTGGCAAGAATAATTTCACAAATGACAGCGACCGGTTGGAGTTTTGCTAACTGCATTAATGCGAGGGAAGCTTCAGTATGCCCTGGTCTAGCCTGTACACCACCCGCTTTACCTATGAGAGGAAAAATATGACCAGGACGAACAAAATCTTCCGCTTTTGCTTTTGAGTTTGCTAATTGATTTAACGTATCAGCACGTTCTTTTGCACTGATCCCTGTGGTGTTTGTTTTGGCATCGACAGAAACGGTAAAGGCAGTTCTGAAACTTTCGTTATTGGTTTTCACCATCAAAGGTAAATCCAATTGTTTGGCAATCTTTTCACTTATAGGTGCACACACCAATCCCTTCCCTAACGTTATCATCGTGTTAATCGTTTGTTCGGTTGCAAATTGAGCGGCCATCACAAAATCACCTTCATTCTCACGATGAATATCATCGACAAGAATGATAAGCTGGCCTTTTTGAAGGGCTTGAATTGCTTCGACAATCGATGAAAATGGTGGTTTCATTTTTGCATCAACTTTTCTACATACTTTGCGAGCATGTCAACTTCAATATTCACGGGATCACCTATTTTTTTCGTTAACAAAGTGGTGTGTAATTTCGTGTGAGGAATAATCCATAAAGCAAAGGAT
>JBDLRZ010000068.1:0-3505 GCA_039799785.1 Bacillota bacterium
CTGCTTGGACTGGAACTGGGGCAAATGGATCTGCCTTTAGTACTTTAGATAGAACGTTAGTTCGCTCAAGCTCGGTTTACCAAGGGAATACCACTTACTTATGGACTGGATCTACCACAGAATGGACTGCCTATGCACAAGACACATCAACTTATCTAGCCGATCACACCTTCACTTCCGGCAATGTGGAAGATCCTTCTTTAGCGTATGCACAATATTTCCTTGATATAACAGGACCTTATTGCGCAGTCTTAGATGGCATTAATATCCCTTGGAGTAATCTGGCAACGGAATATGGATATTTAACCAATACGATGAAGGACTATTTTACAACTACCAATCAGGCAACCATTCTCAATGCCAGACTACGATATGAATTTTTGGTGAATAAATATCCGACACTTGATGCTAATAATTTTTTGGTCAATGGCAACAATACGCCACTCTATGCCTTTAGGTTTGAAACACAAACAATAAGTACACATTCAGAAATTTTATGGATCGTTATGTTTTCAGGCATCATGGGTTTATTGATTTTACAAATCGTCGATAAAAAAAGAAAAATTCATTAATCCATCTCTATATTTGCTAAAATAAAGT
The DNA here is from genome assembly GCA_039799785.1 of Bacillota bacterium. Classification (GTDB taxonomy): domain Bacteria; phylum Bacillota_I; class Bacilli_A; order RFN20; family CAG-826; genus UBA970. Next base: position 601 of record JBDLRZ010000068.1, read on the forward strand.
TAATGTTATGAAACGAACGATTATTTTAGATATGATGGCCGCTGATAAAGGCGCGCCAGAATTAGTCGAAGGTGTCAAGTTATTTTTAGCACGCAATCCTGGTGATTACCGTTTAATAGCGGTTGGCAAACAAGAAGAACTACAAGGCTTAAAAGGTATTGCGGAAATTGTAGACGCTCGTGATGTGGTACCGATGGAAGCAGGCGCACGGGACGTCTTACGAATGAAAGACTCTTCGATGATGAAGGCGATCGATTTATATGAAACCCTCAAAGCTGATGCGATGATTTCTTGTGGAGGCACGGGTGCTTACTTATCTGCTGCAACTTTAAAACTTAAACTTATTACAGGTGTTGAAAGAGCGGCTTTGATTGTCCCCATGCCAAATGCGATTGGTAAAATTACCAACGTTTTAGATATTGGTGCCAGTAATGAAAATAGCGCTGAACACTTAGTGCAATTTGCCGAAATGGGTCGCTTATTTAATCAAGCCGTCTATGGCAACAAAGTACCCCGTGTTTATGTCATGGCCAATGGCACTGAAGATAAAAAAGGATCACCTGAAAGTAAAAAGGCATTAGAAATGTTAAAGGCGATGAACTTTCCAGGTTTACAAGGCAATATTGAAGGACGTGAATCCTTAAGTGGCATTGCCGATGTTATCGTCACCGATGGTTTCACTGGGAATGTGTATTTAAAGACCACAGAAGGTGTCTTCAAATTGATGTCGAACGAAATTAAAAAAATATTTAAACGCAATATCTTCTCGATGCTTGGTTATCTCTTTGCTAAAAAAGGTGTCAAACTCATGCAACATCGTTGGGATTATCGGACCACCGGTGGAAGTATGTTACTTGGTCTTAATGGCGTGATCGTCAAAGCCCATGGTAGCAGTGATCGCCTTGCTTTTTCATATGCAATGGAAGTGGGAAAGAAATTAGCAGAAGCCAATATCGTCGAGACGATGAAGAAAGGATTTGCCAATGCGACCGGTTCAACAACTACTGGATCAACTTCAACTCCAACCTCGTAACCTATCTCTTTATCAACTAGCCTTTACCCATACTTCTGTCAATGCGACGGGCAAAAGTATCGGTAAAGACTATGAACGATTAGAGTTTATGGGTGATGCCTTTATTTCGATGGTTGTCGCCGATCTCGTTTTTCAATTACACCCAGAATGGTCACAAGGGGAATTAAGTAAAACCCGGGCGAAGTTTGTTCAAACCAATAGTCTTGTAATCATTGCTCGTACATTAAAAGTTTCTGATTTTGTCACCATTGGACCTTCCATTAAACGTGAAATGGTTGAACAAAGTGACAAGATTCTTGAAGATATTTTTGAAGCCTTTGTCGGTGCGATTTATTTAGATTTAGGATTTGAAAAAGCTTATGCGTTTGTCAGTTCTTTTTTCCGCCCATTAATTGTAGATGTTAGTATGGATGATTTAACCGATTATAAGACGCGTTTACAAGAAGAAATGCAAGCGGAGTTCCGTGAAGCAGTCACGTATGAAAAAGTGGATGAATCTGGACCTGCTCACGATAAAACCTTTACCTTTCAAGTCAGTTTTAATGGCATTATTTTAGGAACGGGAACCGGTCCTAGTAAAAAGAAAGCAGAACAAGCAGCCGCTAAGCAAGCTCTAGAAAAGAAAGTAGTAAAATAAGGTATGGGATTTTTTGTCAGTTTAATTATCTTTATTGCCATTGATGCATTGGTCAGTAGTGTGCTCGTTGCATTTGGCGTGTCATTACCAATCGTCGATATGGTCGTATCGTTTATCGTTGCCTTTGTTTTTGCTTACATGAATAGTCAAAAACCAGTCTTGAGAAATATTCAGTTCCATAAAAACTTTGCCTTTATTTTTGTCGTCTTATTGCTGATGCGTTATTTATTTAATTATGCTTAAAAACAATACCTTAGCGACGTTTAGTGAAGTGAATGCCTTACTAGATACGTATGGCAAACTGCTAACCACCCATCAACAAACCTTGATGTCGGATTATTTCCGGTTTAATTTATCGTTAAAAGAAATCGCGGATCAACAAGGCATTTCAAGAGCGGCCGTCAATGACACCTTACAAAAAGCCAAGACGAGTCTTTATCATTTTGAAAAAGTATTGAAATTAAAAGCATTAAAAGAAACACTCAACACCATCACGGAAGACGAAAACACATCTCCTAGGTTAAAGAAAAAAATTCAACCATTCTTAAAGTGATATTGCGGCGATCACGAATGTGATGGTTCCAATGAGAACAAGATAATAACCAAACCATTTAAAATGTTTTAAATTTAAATATTGAAAGACCATTTTTAAGGTGATGAAGGTAACGACACCCGATACAACCGTGGCAATCAAAGAGTACGTTAATAAACTTTGATCAAAGGTTTCAATCCGATCAAAGGAGACGACAAAGCTACCTAAGGTAATGGGAATAAAGAGTAAGAAGGCAAATTCTTTAGCCTTCGCAAGGGTTAAGCCACCCAATAAACTTCCTAATAACGTAGAACCACTTCGAGAGACTCCTGGGAGAATGCCTAGCACTTGGAATAGACCACTCATCAACGTATTTTTCCATGTGTATTGACCATAACTTAATTTGGCAAAGCGAGGAATGATAAAGATTAAAGAGGCAGTGAAATAAAATCCAACACCCACAATCCATAAGGATTGGAATAATTGATCAATCACATCTTTAATAAAATAACCTGCAAGGGCTGCTGGTATCGTTGCCAAGACTAAATAGAGAATCAGCATCATATCATCTTGAATCGCATCACTTCGTTTACCACGGATGAATTGAAACAGATGGATTGCAAGTCTCCAAATCACCGGAAAGAAGAAGAGAAGAAACGCAAATAAAGAACCGACATGGAGGAGTAATGCAAAGATGGCTTCA
>JBDLRZ010000069.1:0-3165 GCA_039799785.1 Bacillota bacterium
TTTCTTTAAATTGGTTTCAAATAGCCCTCATCAGCATAAGTTTTGTTTTAGTTATCTTGCTTTGGCAAAGGTTTCAAAAACAAGTGAATAATGAACTAAATTCAAGATTGCTCCAAAAGCAGATCATGGATGCCTATCGTTTAATCAAAGTTTTAATTCTTCAGGGTCAAACACCATATCAAGCAATGCAAACCATATTACCTTTTCTTGATGCATCGCTTGCCGAGGCATTTCATGGTCTTCTTATCGATATTGATCAAGATAAATCACTTCAGCCTTATCTTCAATTCGCCAAACGATTTCAATCCTTAATGGTTGAACAACTTTTATTTTCTTTATATCAATTAGAAAACCAGGGTGGTGATGGAAAACAACTTCAACAATTTCAATATTTATTCGATCAACTTGAACATCAATTTTATCAACAAGAACTTTTGCAATTTCATGAAAAAATGCAACAGCAAAGCAACTGGGTGATGATTGCCACTTCTTTGATTGCAATGACTTTATTAGTAGGGGTGATGCAACTGATTGGAGGTATGCTTAATGGCATCTAAATGGGGCATGATTTTGTCGCTCATCTTTGTAATTCAGCTTCTATTAATAACAGGAGATATCGCAATCATCCAAGCCAAACAAAGCCATTTGCAATCCTTTGCCACCACCTTGGGTCAACGGATTTCATTAGAAGGTGGACTCTTGCCTTCTCACCAAACGTGGGCAAATTCGGAAGGTCTTACCCTAACTTGCTTGGCACAATGTCAACCGCAATTTGGTGACACTTTATCCTTCAGGCTTGAAGTGATTGTGAATCCCTTAATTTTGAGTAACGATCCATTAACCTTGGCGATTGTGCGCCATACGGTCATTGGCATCTATTACTAGAAAGGAGCATTATGGCTGAACTTAAAGGTCAAATTTTAGGTGTTTTGTTAGTCTTAACCATTTTTGGTGCAATGTCCGTAGCCTTTACTGGCATTTTCAATACCGCCGCGAGTAACATTACGCGACAAGTTTCTGAAACATACGCTGTTTAATGACGTATAGGGAGTAGGTCCATCCTACTCCTTTTTTTCTTGGTGCTTTTCATTGATAATGGCTTAAGATTATGCTATTATTTTTTTCGCGTAAATCTACGCTGCTGCCTACTTAGCTCAGCGGTAGAGCAACCGGCTGTTAACCGGTTGGTCGAAGGTTCGATCCCTTCAGTAGGCGCCATGGCCCGTTGGAGAAGCGGCTTAACTCACTACCCTTTCACGGTAGCATTCATGGGTTCGAATCCCATACGGGTCACCAACGTAACAAAAAAATCTACTTCGGTAGATTTTTTAGTTTAAGTAAGTTGATTGTGATTGAACATGCTATCGTTTATGGTAATAAGAAAGAGGACACCTTCATGAAAACTATCGCCATCCTTGTTGCCGATCTTTATGACGATAATGAACTTTATTATCCTTATTTTCGCTTGCAAGAAGCTGGGTTTGCTGTTCATTTAATTGGCGCAATCAAGGGTCAAGCTTATAAGAGTAAGCATGGCATGCTTGCGACCAGTGATTTATCTGCCAAGGAAGCCAATCCAAGTGATTATGCTGGCTTAGTAATTCCTGGAGGATTTTCGCCAGATTACATGAGACGATCAAGTGAAATTGTTAGCTTTGCGAAAGCGTTCGCAGATGCGAAAAAACCGATTGCTGCCATTTGTCATGGTCCATGGTTAATGGCATCTGTCTGTGATTTAAAGGGAAGAAGACTAACCAGTTATTACTCCATCAAAGATGATTTAGTACATGCTGGTGCCATTTATGAGGATGCTCCTGTGGTCGTTGATGGAAATTATGTCACCTCAAGAACACCAAAAGATTTACCAGTGTTTTTACCAGCTTTTATAAAATTAGTTCAAGGTTAATCTTTTAATTCAATACGCGAATCTCTGATGATTGGATTGGGATAGTCTTTTACCATTTCAAATTTGTACATTGCCATCACTAGTCCATTGATCAGCCATGGCTGATAAAGTAGTGGCACAGGTAAGGATGCTAAGTTGGGTAACCAATGTTTGATATATTCGCCTTTTTCATCATACTTTTTTGCCTGTAATGTGACATTGAAGATACGATCTTCTCGCGGATCTACACCGACGCCTGAAATATATTGCCAGTTACCATAATTGCTCGACACATCATAATCAATTAAGAAGTGTTCAAATAAGGCTGCACCAAATCGCCAATCCAGTTGGAGAATCTTTGCCATAAAACTTGCAACATTTTGCCGACCACGATTGGACATCCAACCGGTTTGAAATAATTCTTTTAGATTCGCGTCAACAAGTGGGTATCCAGTTTTGGCTTCTAGAATCGCATCTTGATAAGTTTGTTTTCCTATCCAGTTCTTTTTCACATGCATGATGCCTTCTAATAAAAAGAATTGATCACCTTTTTGTAAATGAAGGTAATAGAAGTAGTCTCTCCAAAGTAATTCAAACCAAATCCAATAGGTGGATTGATTTTTTTTGATGGTTTCTTCAACTTTCTTTAATTGCCAGTAAATCATTCTTGGTGATATTAAGCCCAAGGATAAAGCGGGGGATAACTTACTTGAATCTTCAAAACGTAACATGTTATTTCTGGTTTCTTTATACGTTAAGACTTCTTTAGTTTCAAAAAAATATTGGTTTAAATGGGTAAGCGCAGCATCCTCGCCACCTTTCATAAAGGGATTTTCTTGGTATGGAAATTGAGTGATTGTAGCAAAATCATCTTCGATAGCCTCTATCTTTATTTGTGGTGAGATGGTTGGATACATTGGATTGATGCTGATGGAAGACTCAACTTTCATTCTTGCATCCGTAAACCGACCAGGTAAATTCGTTAAAAGCCATGGATAATGGGTCGGGGATAATAATGGTTTATCGTGATGCATCAATACGTTTGTAACGCCCAATGCGATTTGGAATGATTTTAAAAGATTTCTTTCTTCGCTGCCGGGTTCGATTGCAGCATAGATTGCGTCAATGTCATAGTTTGCTTTTAACTTGTTTGCAGCGGATTGGGTATCCCTAGTCCAAACCAACAATGGAATATGAAGTTTAGCAAGATTGTTCTTTAGAACACTTAAACTTTCAAATAGAAATTGCTGGCGATAATTTCCCATTTTTTGAAATCCCCA
>JBDLRZ010000070.1:0-3928 GCA_039799785.1 Bacillota bacterium
TGCAAAAGAGAATAAAGTCATCACTTTATGGCGAATCATCTTCTTCTATATTTTAATGCTTAAGCGAGTGAATTTAAATAGGTATCAAGAGCTTCTTTGGAGGTTATCCATTGTTCATTGACAATGGTATTCAATCCTTTTTGTAAAGCATCTGCAAGGGTTAAGCGTCCAGCGGTAATATCATCAATCGCTTGACCAATCGTCCGATCGGTTTCGGTTCCATCCACGATGACCGTGTCGAATGGAGCATTGGCTCTAGAGTTCCAATAACCAGGAACATTCTTTCCTAAACTTTCAAGAATAAAGTCTTGATGTTCTTCAACAATTTTTCTAAATTCAGTCATATTCGGATATAAGTTAAAGAAACCTTCAATTAAGTCTTCTTGAGGAACCATCGGCGTAAAGTTTAGCGCGGCACGTACAGGATCGGCTGCGGCAAGTTCTAATCGCTTTGCATAACCTTCTGTCGAGAATCCCATCCAGCGTGATAAATCATAGGCTTCTTCGCGATGATCGGTACCTTTACCGACGGCTAAGTAGTCAACCACAACTGGAATTTTATTCACATTACCAACGCCGTCCACATTCCATGATGGGGTACCGATGAAATCGATATCCGCGCCATATAGTGGATCATTTGCATCCAAAGAACGGGTATGCCAATCGCGCATGGAGTAACTGCCTTCGAAGCGAATGGATTGATTGCCCGTTTCAAAGATATTTTGACTCGCACCAAAATAATCCGCATATCGTGCTGGATCTAAGGCATCTAATACATAATTGCCATAAGTAGCTTTGCCCGGACCATAATATTTAAGTTGTTCTGTAACCGCAGTTGCAAAGGCAGGACTATCAAGGTGGTAACCGGTATCTTCATTGAAGGTATACCATCCAAGACTTGGATCTAATTGAGCTGGTAACCAATTAACTAAATTATTCAGTCCACTAATACCAATAATGCCATCTCCACCTTGTAAAGGTGCTTTTGAATTCAATTCTGCAGCTTCCATTAACTCCTCATAGGTCATGCCATATGTGGGCATCACAGCGCGAGGTCCCACACGGTTGATGGCAGTTCGATTAATAAAAAATCCGAAATAGAATAGGGTTTGTGGAATCGCAAAATATCGATCATTGAATGCTGCGGATGCACGAATATCGGCAGGAATAGACGCATAATTTGCATCCGCCATAAACAAATCGGTAATTTCTTCAGTCCATCCTTGCGCGGTAAACGCAGCAAGGTTATAAATCATGTAAACATCAGGAAGTTGATCAATCGCAGCTTGGGTCGCAAAAAATTCATCCCACGTTGCCGATACTTCTTCTCCAGTTTCTTCATCAATTCTAAAAGGTCTTTCAATAATTTCAATGTTAATATTGGGATTAAGTTCTTCGTACGCGGCAAGCATTTGTCGTTCAATATTATTTTGTTCAGCTGAACCTAAATTCCACCCAGCGTATCGCAGGGTAATTTCATCACCATTCGAACTGGTGGTATTTGTACCACCACAAGCTGCCAGTAATAGAACCAAAAAACCCGATGACGTCATCCATTTACGATTCATAATGTTCCTCCTTAAGGAAGTATCGAAACGTTTCGAGTCCTCTTCTCTTTTTAAACCGCTACTTTCTTCACAAGAATCTATGGTTTTATTAAGATTGAAAGGATATCGCTATATTTATATGATAATGAAATCGCTTTCATTTTTCAAGAAAATAAAAGAATGAGCGTTAAGATTATGAATTAAACCAAATTGAAATTTCACGCTCAACGGCTTCTACGGAATCTGAAGCATGAATTAAATTTTTAAGTAGACGGTGTTCTTTCATGGAAAGTTCCATGGTGTCTCTTCCAAATTGACCTCGAATGGTAAAATCTTCAGCCTTGGCAGGATCAGTAGGGCCAATCATGGTTCTAACGGTTTGTATAGGATCACCCTTAGGATGGGTGGCAACAATAATCCAAACAAGCTTGTTTTCAAATTCATCAAGGATTGCTTTTTCAATATAGTCTAACTTTAAACGATCAATCACATCTTGATAATGAGCAATAATTTGAGTTTTGGTCGCAATCACTTTTTTCATTCGTAAAACACCAAGACCATTGGCTCTTAGTTGGTCAAGAATTTCTTCACCTAAATGGCGTTCGATTGCGTCGGGTTTAATCAGAATGAAGGTACGTTTTTGCATTCGCTTAAACTCCTTGATACTTTTATATTAGCAAAAAAACGAATGTTGGCACTACTGTTTTTTTAAAATACCAATAATAAGGCTAAGAACGCCAAGGAACAAACATGCATATCCAAGAAGGATCAAATAAAAAGGTTCATGAAGTAGACCTTGATCATCCACATAAGAAGGTGCTAAGGAAAACAACAAAAAAAACACTAAACTGATTGCAAACAAAACGAAAGTCAAATTTATTTTTTTCATTTTTTCTATCTTAACACTATTGATAAGTATGACCATCCATCAAGTGATTGAAAAGTTCCAAAGAAGATTGATCATTACGAAGCGTCCTGCTACGGTACAGTACTATCAATTTTATTTTTCATTAATGAGGAAATATCTAGGGCATCTTGATATCAAGGACATGGATGAAGATGCTATGTTGAACTTTATTGTGACCCTCAAACAACATCACCCGAATATGAAGAATATTACGATAAATAAGGTCCTTTCGGCTTTAAAAACTACCCTAAAGTATGGAGCCAATCATCCCATTAACATCACTAGATTGTCTGAAAGTAAAACCTTGATTCCTTTAATTCCCGCAAGTACAATTCATCATATTCTTGATGCGTTAAAAAAGAATATCCATCGACCGACACAACTACGAAATTATTTGATTGTAAAGATTTTGTTAGAGACGGGATTAAGGATGAATGAACTGATTCATTTACAAAAACACAATGTTGATTTCAATACACAAACGATTGTCGTTGAAATGACCAAAACCCACGCACATCGAATCGTATGTTTTCTAGCAGAAACCCAGGAAACCTTACAAACTTGGATTGGTATGCACCCTTCGGTACCAGAACTCTTTTACAACCTTAAAACGAAGAAGCCGATGACATCAGCATCAATTGAATCACTTTTTTATCAATTAAAGAAACGGACAGGCATTCAAGACAATATCACCCCGCACAAATGGCGACATACCTTCGCAACTAACTTTTTAAGAAAAGGCGGTGACTTAGAAACCTTAAGAATGTTATTAGGTCATACTAATTTAAAAACCACACAAAAATATTTACACTTGAATCAACACGATATTCGAAAAACTTATCAAGCAATCATGAATAAACCAATATAAGGTTCTATAATAAGAGTATGTTAAAACTCCTATTTGGAAAACTAACCACAATGAGGGTGCTTGTGATCCTGCTACCAGGTTTACTTGCCGGTATCTTGCTATACTTTTTTCATCCCAGTCCTACCGCTTTAACTTGGTTAACAGCGTTACTTGCAATTGATTTAGTCAGTGGGATGATCAGCAATCAACTTGAAGATACTCATGTAGCATGGCAATCCATCAAACCTATTTATGCTTATCTATTTATTGGTTTTCATACGGTCATCTATCCTGCTATTTTATTTATCATTGAAAAAGACTACCTCGTCTTTGGTAGTCTTTTATTGATTTTATCGGTCAAACTTTATGGTTTTATTAGAGGTTATTTTTTAACTTGAACTGACGGTACTTTGCAAGTTGTTCTCTGAATACTCCTCATTACCCAAAGTAAGCCAAGGATCACTAACACTAACGAAATAAGTTTATATGGTAGACCTGCCAGTGGTAAAACTGCCACCGAAAAGGCAATACCGATTGCAGAAAAGAAAGAAATCACACAAGGCGTACAGCCATAGGTTAAAATACCAAAAATAACTGAAATAAAGGTCATATTGGATCCTTGTGATT
>JBDLRZ010000071.1:0-3765 GCA_039799785.1 Bacillota bacterium
GCTTCCATGGGGATTTATATTTTCAATTACAAAGAACTTCGACAAGCTTTAATCAATGATGCAAAAGATGAAACATCTGAACATGATTTTGGTAAAAATATTATTCCTACTTTATTGAAGCAAAGGAAACGTTTATTAGCGTTCCCATTTAAAGGTTATTGGCGAGACGTTGGTACGATTGAATCGTTATGGGAAGCCAACATGGATCTATTGGACAACGATGAAGCAAAACATTTATTACTCAATGATGATTTAAAACTTTTTACCGAAGATACACGAAGCTTACCACAATATTTGGGCGAAAAAGCCAAAGTTAAAAACGCTTTAATCAATCAGGGCGCTGTGATTTTTGGATCGGTTGATCATAGTGTTATCTTCCACGATGTCACGATTGAAGAAGGTGCGTCCGTTGTTGATTCGGTGATCATGCCAGGTGCCACGATTAAAAGTGGAACGACATTAAAAAGAGTGATCGTCTCACCCAATATCAAAGTAGAAACCTCAGTCAACGGAGGAACCAACGTTGTGTTGGTGAATAAGTAGTTATGCCAAAAATAATGGGCTTTTGCAATCTTCACGGCAATAAAAGTTTAGGACCCTTAACCGAAAATCGTCCATTAGGATCAACGAGTTTTTTAGGTCGTTATGCGTTGATGGATTTTACCTTATCTAATTTTTCAAACTCTGGCATTGATAAAGTTGGTATCCTCATTGAAACTCAACCACGTTCCATCATGAAACACTTAGGATCCACCAATGTTTTCAATAACAACACCAAACTAGGATTTGAACAAGTCTTATATAACGAGAAACATTCGAATAATCCTTTATATAATCACGATTTAAATAACTTAAAAGCGAACGATTGGTTAATCTTAGACCATCGTCCAGACGTGATTGTTATTGCCCCAAGTGACTTACTTTATACCTTGGATTTTCAACCGGTTATTAAACAACACTTGGAATCAAAAGAAAAATTAACCATGGTTTATGCTCGAACAAAAAAGAGCAAGAAACAATTTTTGTTTGCAGATGCTGTCACCATTAAAGATGGTCGAGTTGTGAGCACCTCTCAAAACCAAGGCACACGTGAAGAATTAGATATTAGTTTGGATACCTTCGTCATTTCAAAGGATTATTTAATGGAGTTACTTGAATTGGGCCCTCAAGTATCTGCAACGTTTGGATTAAAGGAACTCATTCGTCATGTAGTCAATCAAACTGGACTAACCTTTGGGGCTTATAAATTAACAGGCTATTTAAGAGCATTCGATAGTCTTGACTCCTATTTTGAATACTCCATGGAGTTTTTAGATTTTGAATTTCGTAACAAAATGTTTGCAAGTGATTGGCCTATTTACACAGTTTCAAATAACACGCCACCGGCAAAATATGGGGCGAACGCCGTCATCAAAAACAGCATGATTGCCAATGGTGCAAAAATAAATGGAACTGTCATCAACTCTATTGTTTCTCGAAATGTTGTGATCGAAGAAGGGGCGCGTATTGAAAATGCGATCATTTTTACGGATACAAAAGTAGGTAAAGATGTGGTCATACAACGTGCCATCATTGATAAATACGTGAAGATTGAAAAAACAAAACTCCTTGCAGGTAAAGAATCCGTTCTTTATATTAAACAGGGAGAAAAACTGTAATGAAGATTTTAATGGTCGCCTCTGAAGCTAACCCGTTAATCAAGGTTGGTGGACTTGGTGATGTCGTTTATAGTCTAGCAAAAGCTTTTGTAAAACAAGGTCAAGAAGTTGCAATCGTCATTCCCTTTTATAAGAGCATTCGTTTTCAAACCAAATATCCAGTTCAATTTATCGGTCACATTGATGTGTTTCTTTCATGGAGAAAACATACAGTAAGTTTACTCACAACCAAGATTGATGGCATCACCTATTACTTTACTGACGCTCCATATTATTTTGTTCGAGATGGCGTCTATGGTTATCCTGATGAGCACGAACGTTGGGCGGCCTTTGTGCATGCAGTTCGTCACATGATGCCCGTGGTTGGTTTCCAAGCCGACGTCGTTCATCTTCATGATTGGCCCACCGGTATGTTACCGGTTTTAATTCGAGAATTAGATCGCAAGAATACCTTTTATCAAAAAATGAAATTTGTGATGACCATTCATAGTCCTGCATTCCATGGAGAATTTCCCCCTTACCTCATTCAAGATTTCTATGGCTTGGGAAACCATTTATATGAAAACGGAGCACTCAGATTTCAAGATCAAGCGTCCACACTTAAGGCTGGTTTGGTTTATGCGGATCGGATTACCACCGTCTCTCCGACGCACGCTGAAGAATTATTAACGACTGAAGGAAGTTTTGGTCTTGATTCTATTCTTCGTCTTTACCGTGATAAATTCGTTGGGATTTTAAACGGTATTGATACCGATGAATGGCATCCTATTCAAGATCCTCACTTGTTTGTTCCAATACAAAAACAAACCTTACAAATCAACAAAGATAAAAATAAAGAACAGCTATTTAAAATGTTTGATTTAGAACATCCGCAATATCCTTTGTTTGGATTGGTGAGTCGTTTAACATTTCAAAAAGGCATTCAACTGATTCTTGATAACCTCGATCATTTTGTTCACTTAGGTGCAAAATTTATTTTTTTAGGTGCTGGTGAAATGGATCTGGAACATCGTCTCAAATCTTTTGAAAGTAAATATCCAAAAGCTGTTCGTGTCATCCTTGGTTATAACAATCCAGTTGCCCATCAAATTTATGCGAGTAGTGATTTCTTTTTGATGCCTTCTCTATTTGAACCTTGTGGTATTTCCCAAATGATTGCCATGCGCTATGGCACCTTACCGATTGTCAGAGAAACAGGTGGACTCAAAGATACCGTTCAAGGTTATCCAACCCACGGTGAACAGGCTACAGGGTTTAGTTTTGTTCACTACACGGGTGATTCGTTAGGATGGGCGATGCAGCAAGCCATGACAATTTTTGAACAAAAACCCTTATTAAAAAAACTTCAATTGAATGCATACCAAACCAATCACGATTGGGAACACGCAAGTCAACTTTATTTAAAACTATTTATGAGTATGCGTTAATCGCAACCCTTTAGGATAGTGGTTCTTCATCCGTCCTTGTGACGCCTTACCCCAACCAAGAGATAAACCATCTACTGTAATGAGAATCCACCCTTTTTCTACATCGACATTAATCTCTTCACCTTGTAAATACCGGAAGAGTCGAGCATCATCTATCGATAAATTGATTACTTGTTTGACATCTTGTGGTTGGAGGAAGTGAGCCAAGTGATGGGATGGATAAAAAATATTTTTATCAATCTCACCAAAGTAAACCCCTGCTCTTAAAGTATGAAGGGCAGCATGATATTGATAAGACGTTGGAATTTGAAACAATCTTTCTTCAAGAGCAAAATTAGGTAAAATGTTTGGATTGATTAAGGTTTCTTCTGCAAATCGCTTCCATGCAGGTGGCATCGGATTTTTCATTCGGTGTTTAAACTTCGTGGCATTTTGTGTAACACCTGTGTGTTGTAAAACAACAACATAATGACCCTCTCCTTTGATGAGATGAGGCCACAATTTGACCCCAACACCACGTGTAGATTTCGAATCAAAATATGTATTCAATGGATGGTTAATGAGTTTAAATTCGGAATGTTTTTGTAAGAATGTTTCAATGAGTTGTTCATTTTCTTCTGGCGCAAAGGTACACGTAGCGTAGACAATTCTACCACCGGGTTTTAATAATTTAACGGCAT
>JBDLRZ010000072.1:0-3412 GCA_039799785.1 Bacillota bacterium
CCAATAACATTTCCTTGACCAACATTCACTTGACCGATTAAATAAACACCGGTTTGAATGACTGTATCCTGACCAATCGTCACTTGTGGAGATATAAACGGATTATCAGGATTTTCAATCGTGACACCATTCACCATGTGTTGGTGATTGATGCGTCGTTGCATAATTAATCGAGCTTCAGCAAGTTGAGCTCGGTCATTAATTCCAAGTGTTTCTTCAAATGTATCAACCGTAGATGCACCAATCTTGAAACCTTTGTCCATAAACATTTTGATTAAGAATGTGATGTTATATTCTCCGTTTTTAGGATTTGGAGGTAATTCTTTTAAATATTTAAATAATAAGTTGTTATTGAAGACATAAAAACCGGTATTGATTTCTTGAATTTTCTTTTCTTCTTCTGTGGCGTTAATTTCCTCAACAATGGCGGTTACTTGGCCTTTGGCATTACGAATCATTCGTCCATATCCAAACGGATTAGGAACAATGGAGGTAAGGATGGTTAAATCAAAACCACCATTCACGTGCGTCTTCACCAATTGATCTAAACTTTTGCTGGTGATGAGTGGCGTATCACCAGAAACAATTAACGTGGTACCTGGTTTTCCTTCGAGAAGTGGGGCGACTTGCATGACTGCATGTCCGGTGCCTTTTTGTTCTCTTTGCCAAACGACTTCGGAACGGCCTTCGACAACCTTAGCCGTTGTATCTCCACCGTGACCTACAATCGTAATTGTTTTTTGTAAGTTGAGTGGTTGTAACGCATTGATAACATGCCCAACGAGTGGAACGCCTAATAAATCAAAAGCGACTTTGCTCTTGGTTGCATCTAAAGATTTCATTCTGGTGCCTTTTCCGGCTGCCATGATGATGCCAAATATTTCCATGTGAATAAGTTTCTCCCCTTACAATTATAAATTGTTTTGTGTTGGTTCTAACCCAAATAACGCTAAATAATGTTTAACGGTTATGGTTTCAGGTCTAGCGTTGGGTGCGATTCCAACTTGAGTTAACATACTCATAGCCTTAGCGCGATCTTTGGTAATACCTTCTAAATTATTGAGAATCGTTTTACGGCGATGAAGAAAAAGTTTCTTAATAAAATAAAAGAATGGTTTCGTTTCAGTAAGAGGTCCACTGTCATAACCTTCAATTGAGAAAATGACAGATTGGACGTGAGGTTCAGGATAAAATGACTGAGGATTGACTTCAAGAATACTCTGAATCGTTCCTATCGTCGCTAAAAAGATTGCAAGAGGTCCATATTCTTCATCTCCGGGTTTTGCTATCAATCTTGGTAAGACTTCCTTTTGAACCATCATGACAGCTCGTTTGAAATGTGAAAAATCTTTATATATTTTCTCGATGATTTCAGTGGTCATGTAGTATGGTAAATTTCCAAGAATAATATCCATCGGTTCTGCGCTTGCTTTCAAAAAGTTTTGTCGATGATGCGTACCTGTTGGAAATTCCTTTTCTAAATAACGGTGAAAAGTTTGATCAATTTCATAAGAGGTATATTGGATATGTTGAAGTGGAAGTGACCGCGTAATAGCCCCTAATCCAGGCCCAATTTCCATAATTCGATCGTTTTTTCCTATTTTTGCACTTTCAACAATTTTTGAAATAACCTTGTCATCAATAAGGAAGTTTTGACCATATCGCTTCAATGGTGAGACGTTGAGTTGATTGAGTAATTGTTCAATGGGTTGGTAATGTTTCATAAGATAGATTTTACCTCATGGAATGAAATGCCGAGAAAATTTAATCGCTTCAACATCGTTTTCACGTTCGCTTGACCTAAATGAAAATGTTGCGATACTTTTACTCTTAAAATAGAAGAGGATGGTTCTCCAACTAACCCAAGATCCTGCAAATCATGCATTGTTATGGTTGGTTGAAGTGTTTGTTTTGCAGTGACTTTATGTTTTAAAGATTGCAAAAGATAAGCGGATTCAGCTTGCGCAACACCGACTTTGCGCTTTGCAATGGCTTGTTGCTTATCGAGAAAAATGTGTGTTAATCCAGGAATGGATTGATCAAGTTTGTGTCGAATTTGTTCACCAGGAAAATCGGGATCAGTTAGGACGATGATGTCTTTACCTCTTAATTTAGCTTCTTGAATAAATTGAATGGTTTCTTTGGAAACTGCTGAACCGTTGGTGATCACAAATTCTGCATCAATAAAAGGCATTAACTTTTGAACATCTGTTGTACCTTCCACCACCACAAGAGCATTTAAATGTAATTTCATAATGTTTTCACGTGAAACGCCTTAAGTGTGTTTTGATACAAGATTGGTTCTAGGTTTTCTGCTGTGATTTCCAAGGTTTCGCACACTTGTTTGAAAATGATAGGTAGGTGGGTGGGTGTGTTTTCTTTACCTCTAAAAGGGTGTGGGCTGAGATAAGGACTGTCGGTTTCAATAAGGATACGATCGAGTGGTGTTGCTTTGAGGGCTAATCTGGCTTCTGTTGCGTTCTTAAATGTAATAGGACCTCCAAAAGAAAGGAAGAAACCTAATCCGACAAACGCTTCTACCATGGTTGAAGGTCCGGCATAACAATGCATAACCCCACCTTGCTTGACGGGGTGAGCTTTTAAGATGGGTAGGATGGCATCATATGCATCGCGACAGTGAATCACAATCGGTAAATTGAATTGATTGGCTAATTCAATTTGTTTGATTAGAAATTGAATTTGCAGTTGTTGTTCTTTAAATTCTTTTTTCCAATAATAATCGAGACCAATTTCACCAATCGCAATAATGGATGATTTTGCAGATTGATATTGATTCATTACCCACTGAAGAGAGGATTGGTCTTGAACATCAACTGGATGAAGGCCAATAATCGCTTTGATTTGTGGATTTTGTTTACTTAAATCAATTGCTTTTTGGGATGATGCTTCGTCCCAACCCACCACAAAACAATTGGAAACTCCCGTTTGATGAGCTTGGGACAAAACAGAAGTCCAGGAATCGATAAACTGATCTGCATTCAGGTGACAATGTGTATCGATTAATTTCATTATTTCCCAACACAAAAACGAGAGAAGATCTCTCCATCTAAGTTAATTTTTCCTTCTAGTCCCAACAATCGTATGATTTCTTGATAGGCTAGTTGCAACGAAGAAGATAGCAAATCAGTGGTAAGGTTTTGCTTAGCATCTTCGATTGCTTTTTGTAGGTGTTCACGGATTTGCTTTAACGATGCAAGTTGGCGAGTGTTGTTGAAACTAGGTGTGTAATAATTCGCCTCTTGGATACCTAAACTTTGAATCATCGCGTTTAATAATGGTTGGATGAGTTTGGTTTTGGCTGCGATATAAAGTCTTTCATGATTTTGTTTTTCAACCAAATCACTTTTGTTATAGACTTCAATAACCGGTTTGTCTTGCAAGATGGTGTTGA
>JBDLRZ010000073.1:0-3523 GCA_039799785.1 Bacillota bacterium
ATGCCAAAAAAAGAAGACACTAATAGGAATAAAGTGAGATTTTTCTTGAACATTAATAATAAAATAATGGAACTGAAATGAGATTTCAATAAGAATTGTAATAAATTTGTAATAAATGCAATTTGATACTAACAGTGATTTCAATAATTAAATATCACATCATGAATTTTGAGAATCTAAACACACGGATTTGTTATCCGTTCTTAGTAATGTTTTCTAGGTTTATATAGAAAATGAATTATTTATTGAAAATGATGTCAAATTTTTTCAGCACGTTTTTAAGGATGTCTTCTGGTAAAGATTCTAACATGGTGATTTTCCTGATTTTACTATCTAGTGTTTTGGGTTGTTCAATCATGATTTCCCCTTGGGTCTTCGTCCTTTTATCCAAGACAACATGAAGTGGGAAGCCCTCGCTATCTCTTGATGTAATGGGTAAGGCAATTAATAATCCATTCGTGAATTCCTGAAAAGAGCCTTTAGAAATCACAAGTGCAGGTCTTTTTCCTTTTTGTTCATTGCCTAGCGAAGGATCAAAATCCACCAAGACAATACTCCCTTGTTGAATTACCATTCTTCATTACCCTTGGGTTGATCATGAAGTTCTAATGTTGGTTGATAGGTTCCTTTGTATCCTTTAAATAGGGTCTTAAGTGAGTCAGTCTTTTCCTCATTAATGGGAATCAGGGTGATGGATTTACCAACCACTTTGACTTCAAGCTGGGACGCAACCTTTAAGCCAAATTGTTTAAGGATATAGGCGGGTAAAATAACGCCCATGCTATTGCCGATTCTTTTGATGTTTGTTTGCATAAATAAACCTCTTTTATGTTAATACATATGTTATAACATTATTTTCAACAAATGTCCATCGCATCTAATTAAATGATGCGTGTTAAAACTTTATTCGTAGTGAGTCCACATCCGAATGACTTTGATTAATTTTTTGTCTTCAATTAACTCATACACCAATCGATTCTGAATGTTAATTTTTCGAGAATACACATACTGAAAACCTATAAGTTTTTCATACCGCGGTGGATTGGCAAATGGATTGACTTCAATCAAATCTAACAAGGCAATGACTTTTTTAAGTAGGATAGGATTTCGCTTAATTTTTTCAAAATCCTTCTCTGCTTGACGAGTAAAGACTATTTCCATTTAAGTTTTTTGGTTTTAGTTAATGGTGTGTTCACGCCTTCGACAATACTTTCATACATTCCTGGAATACCAGCTAAATGAAGGGATTCGATCATGGAGCGGTAATCATCTTCGCTCATCATGATGACATTGCCTTCTTTGGTGGAAATATTAATGACATCATTATATTTAATACAGGAAGATGCTATTTTGAATAATTCGGCACGGACGGTTGTGATATTGATATTGGTCATAGGGTTACCTCATGTACATTATAACGTACGTTTATAAATTTTCAATTCTCATTCATCAATAGCGAGAATCCTCGTTGAATAGTCATAAAAATATTCACGATCACATAAACACACGGATTAATACTCCCTATTCCACTGTTTTTACTTTAATCCACGCATTATCTTGTGTTCAAGTTCATTTTTCATTTTTTGGGTTATATATTGTGATTCTAAGGAAATAATCTTTGATAAAAATATTGCGCTTAATTTACTCTTGATACTCAAAGTATCTTTTACTTCTTCCTTCGGACAAAATACTTAATATGTATTAACTATTATGTACGATAGATATCGCAAATTTTGCACTTTAAATTTACTTAAAAATCAACTATAATTCCATAAGCAATAAATCTAAGGAGTACTATGAAAAAAATCTTACTTACTTCGTTATTAATGATGGTCTCTACATTGACTTGGGTTGAACCACATCAAATTCAAACTGCTGAGGCAGTCAACACCTATAACTTAACTTACGAATTATTTGGCGGAACAAACCATGCGAATAATCCAAGTTCCTATACCGATACGCAAAGTAATTTCAATTTACTTCCAGCATCCAAAGCTGGTTTAACCTTTCAAGGTTGGTATAAATCCGAAGGGTTTAGAGAAGTGGATCGCGTCAATGCATTACCTGGCAACCATGCTGGTGTCACTAAACTTTATGCAAAATGGGGCTTTTTAAATTACACTGTTACCTTCAACAGTAATGGTGGAACCGCAGTTTCTCAACAATCCTCGATCCCAACGTTATCAGCGGCTCAAGCTCCAGTCTTTGTAGGAACCTCAGAAGCCAATAGCGGTTATACCAGTATTTCTAGAGATATCAATGGTGATGGCAAAGGTGACTTTATTAACTTCGTCGGTGGTGACCGTCATATTTTTTTATCTCATCCAACATCAGGATTTACGTATACAAAAGTAACGAACAACTTAATTAACTTTGCATGGGCATCAAAATTTTATGATGTTAATAATGATGGATTAGAAGATTTAATCGTCTTAGCAGATAATACCGCGATGACTTATTCTTTACGACAACCTAATGGTTCCTTAGGAACGGAAACGCTTTTTACACTGACCCCAGGGGGCGTAAATTATTTTGGTTCAATTGCTTTTGACTTAGATGATATTGATGGTGATGGGGATTTAGATTTAGCTGTCGCAGCATTTGGTGTTGTGATTTATCGCTTAAATGAGGGTAACTTTACTTTTGGTCAGGCGGTGCAAATTCAAACTTATGGTGGGTATGGACGCGGCGTTGAAATGCATGACTTAACGGGTGATGGTTTTCTCGATATTGTCGTCACAACGGATAGTTCATCCTTTGTAAAATGGGGAAACGGTGTCTCACCTTTTGGCGGAAACATTTCTACCCTGAGTACTGGACCTTATCGACCTTTTCTTTCCGATGTCAATCGTGATGGAAATTATGACATCATTGGTCTAGAAAATAATCGAAAAGTGCCACTTTATGTTCCAATCAATAGTAATTTGTCTTCCAGTTTCTTCTCAACTTTTACAGGTGCAGAAAATGCTCTCATCGGTTGGGTTTCTTGGGTTGGCGATGAAATGGATGCTAACGGTGATGGTTATGCCGACCTGTTTTATATGCAAGGTCAATATGATTCAGGCATGCTTGTCTCTCGTGGCAACGGAACTTACTATTATCAAAACTTTCAAATACAAGATGCTTCGAATTCTGGAACAATCGTCTATGACCCAGGCTATGGTACTTTGGGAATCATGGGTGTTGGGTATAGTAATGTTCTAACTCGCTATTATTCTTTTAATGCAACACATTCTGTTTCACATTTAGCATCCACTTACCCAACGCGAGATGGATATACATTTGCAGGTTGGTATGAAAATGCCAATTTAACTGGAGACGTTTTTAATTTTTCTGCACCCATCAATGCTAATAAAACACTTTATGCAAAGTGGGAACCTATTAATTACAACATCAACTACGCCATGAATGGTGGAACCAATAACGTTAATAATCCAACGGGTGTGAATATCGAATCACCGAGTTACACCTTACAAGATCCCACTAAACCAGGAAGTCGTTTCTTAGGTTGGTATTCCGATAG
>JBDLRZ010000074.1:0-3205 GCA_039799785.1 Bacillota bacterium
CCCTTGAAAGTGTATTAGGCATTCAAGATCGTTTGGAACTACGTGAAGCGAGTAATCAAGTGTTTATCGATACGTATTATCAAGATGAAGTTTCCATCAATGGCAACATGGTGACGCGTGCACAATCCCAAATGGCAAATGGTGTATTTGTTCGTGATGATATCAGTGTGAATCAAGATTACTTGTTTCGATTAGCGGGCGATTATTTTGCCGAAGTGTTTCATACAGCCTTTGATGATGCTGGTAAAGAAGCAATTGCTGGTTGGCTTAATCAACGAACCCGTCAATTTTTAAGCATGCAACCTTCTGACTTATCGATGAATCAAGATACAGTTTTAAGTTTATTTAATACTTTATATTTGAAAGCAAATTGGCTCAATGCATTTACCCCGGTTGCGCAACGAGGGACCTTTACAAACTCGATGAACGATACGATTGTCAATGATATTACCTATATGCAAAAAGAAACGCAAGATACACTTTATATTGATCAACCCAACTTTACACTTGGTGTGGATGAAGCCTATGGTGATTATCGTGTAGTATATGTTTTACCCAAAGGCGATTTAACGCCAACCGATCTTTTGAATGATACTCACTTTCCATTGATTCGATCTGCATTAACACAAACCAATCAGAATGAACGAATTCTGTTAACCATTCCCAAGTCTTCCACACAAGTCACTTTAGATTTAAAAGAAAATTTATTAAATGTTGTACCGCAAATGGCACCACTATTTTCTCCTCAAGATGCCGATCTATCAAATGCATTACCAGGAGCCTATGTACAAAATCTTATCCAACATGTTCGTATTGATTTTTTAGAAGATGGCATGGAAGCCGCAGCGATAACCGCAGCAGATGTCGGCGTTACCTCGATTCCTACGCCTGCAAAGGTTTCATTAAACCTCAATCGATCCTACTTATATTTTGTGGTGAATGGACAAGGTTTAATTCTTTTTTCAGGGGTGATGAATCAACCTTCCTTCTAAAGTAAGGGTATGGGCGAATTGATAGGTTTTCCATTTGAAAGGTTTATAATGATGGTTTGAGGAAAACCACATGGACCGAAAGCATATCATTATCAAAGAAGCCCGCGAAAATAATCTAAAATCTGTTAATTTAACGTTACCAAAAGATCAATTAATTGTCTTTACGGGTTTATCAGGAAGTGGTAAAACGACGCTTGCATTTGACACCATTTATATGGAAGGTCAACGTCGATACGTCGAATCTTTATCGAGCTATGCTCGTCAATTTTTAGGCAACGTCGAAAAACCAGATGTTGAATCCATTGAAGGATTATCACCTGCGATTTCCATCGACCAAAAATCCACCTCACACAATCCACGGTCTACGGTTGGTACCGTGACAGAAATCTATGATTATCTTCGATTACTCTATGCACGTGTTGGCGTGCCTTATTGCCCGACTCATCAAGAACCAATCTTGTCATTTACAACCACACAAATTGTGAATGTCATGAGTCAATTACCACTTCAAACCAAATTACAAATTCTTTCACCTCTGGTTCAAAACGAAAAAGGCACGCATAAGGATACCTTAACGAAAATCAAAACATCAGGATTTGAACGTGTCAGAGTTGATGGAACCTTTTATCGTCTTGAAGATGTGCCAGTGCTTGATAAAAATAAAAAGCATTCGATTGATATTGTGATTGATCGTTTAGTGTTAAATCCAGAATCACGAACGAGATTATTTGACGCAGTCACACTAGCGTTGGATTGGTCCAAAGGATATGTGGTGGGTTATGACGGACATCAAGATCATTTATTTTCTTCTCATCACGCTTGCAAATATTGTGGTTTCTCTGTACCGAAATTAGAGCCACGCTTATTTAGTTTCAACGCGCCAAGTGGCAGCTGTCCAGATTGTCATGGTCTCGGCATCAAGCGAGAAGCAGATGTTGTACGCATGGTTCCTGATCAAAGTTTGTCGATTCAGCAAGGTGCGATTACGTTTTTTAAAAACATGATCGGTACACCTAATTTATATTGGCAGGAATTCAAAAAACTTTGTGAATTGTATCAAATTCCACTTGATACGCCTTATCAAAAGTTGTCAAAAGAACAACAAAAAGTTATTTTGTTTGGATCACCGAAAATGCATCAATACCAACTGCGTTCAAGTTCTGGCAATATCATTAATCGTTTTGATTTTATTGAAGGGATTAAAGCAAAGTTAGAACGCTTGTATAACGAAACGCAATCGGAAATGATGCGTGAATTTTATGAAAAGTATTTTACCGATCGGGAATGCACCACTTGTAAAGGAGCTCGTTTAAACCCTCAAGTGTTAAGTGTGAAAGTTGGTAAACGTAATATCCATGAATCTACGCGTTTATCCATGCATGAATTTATAGAATGGATGCAACAGACCGAAAAATCCATGACAGAAACGGAACGAACCATTGCCCGTTTGGTAATTAAAGAAATCCTATCGCGTGCTGGCTTTTTAATGAATGTCGGATTAGATTATTTAACGCTTTCAAGAATGGCGATGACCTTATCGGGTGGTGAAGCGCAACGCATTCGATTAGCAACCCAGATTGGTTCTCAACTGACCGGCGTTCTTTATGTTTTGGATGAACCCAGTATTGGACTTCATCAACGTGATAATCGTCGACTCATCAATACCCTCAAGACGATGAGGGATTTAGGGAATACGGTAATTGTGGTTGAACATGATGAAGAAACGATGCGAGAAGCTGACTTCATTGTCGACATTGGACCTGGCGCTGGAGCGCTGGGCGGTGAAGTGGTTGCACAAGGAAAGATTGAAGATATTATTCAAAGTCCAAGATCCATTACAGGACAATATTTATCAGGTCAAAAGATGATTCCCGTTCCTAAATCGCATCAAAAAGGTAATGGTAAAAGTCTTGATATCCTTGGTGCTAAAGCCAATAACTTAAAGAATATCAATGTGTCGATACCTTTAGGAAAATTGGTTGTGATAACGGGTGTTTCTGGAAGTGGCAAATCAACGTTAATCAATGATATTTTGTATCAACAAATTCTTAAAGAATTAAACGATGCGGACGTCACCCCCGGTGAACATCGTCGTATTGAAGGTTTACAACATTTGGACAAAGTAATTAATATCTCTCAAGAACCGATTGGTAGAACCCCGCGATCCAATCCTGCAACGTATACCAAAGTCTTTGATGAAATTCGAGATTTAT
>JBDLRZ010000075.1:0-34478 GCA_039799785.1 Bacillota bacterium
CCTTCATGCGCTCATGGGCTTCTTGTATTTTCATGATCTCAGTAGGCTTGCGAATTGAATTTTGAGGTGCACCTGTATAAATCATCATGGTGTTTGCACCATTTTTAATGGATGTTTCAACTGCATTGATTAAATAATCAGGTGCAACAAGATCAACATGGCTACCGATATACAATGGCATGGTTTAATTACCAAAGAGTCTTTCACGAATCTTCTTTTTAATGGCCTTGCGTTTGTATTGATGCTTTACTTTTTCAACCGCCAATTTAACTTTCTTTTTATAACCGGGTTTTACTTCATTAGAACGGTATTTTTGGATCGCAATTTTGATATCACGACTTAAGGCTTCATCCTCTTTTTTAAATATTTTGCCTCGATTTAAGTTCTTGATAGGTTGCAATTGTGAATTTTTTAAACTTAATAAACTAAAATGCACGCCACGTTGTTTTAATCTTTGTAAGCTATCCTCTTCATGTGAATTGTAAAAGACATAGGATTGACCTTCGTTTTTAAATCGACCCGCGCGACCAGCACGATGGAAGTAGTAATCTAAATCCTGTGGAAGGTCAACACTTAGTACATCCGAGACATTTGGTAAATCCATGCCACGACTTGCAATATCCGATGCAACGACAATTTGAAATTCACCACTTTGAATACGCTTTAATAAGTGGCGCCGTTCTCTTGCTTGAAGGTCACCATGTAAACTAGCAACCTTTAATTGCCGAGATTTTAAAGCTTGTTCAATTTGAATGACGCGTTGTACCCGTGAAGCAAAAATTAGAAGAAAATAAGGCTTACGAATCGATAGAATGTCAACAATACTTTGAATCGGGTCTTGGTGCTTTATATCAATTAAGGCATGTCGAACGCCTGAAGGATTGATTGATTTTTCTTTTGGTTCAATCGTGCTATCCGATTTAAAGTATTTGGACAAGCGATTGAGCAAAGGTGCTGCCATGGAGGCCGAAAAAACTAAAATTTGAGGTTGAGTAAGACTCGATAAAATGTGGGTGGTACTTTCAATAAAACTTGGATCCATCAACATATCGGCCTCATCTAATACAATGGTTTTTAACCCTTGATAAACTTGCCGTTCCATCATGCCTTCGATTTCGTTCAACCGACCAGGTGTCACAAACAAAATTTCTGGTAATGGGTGTAGCTTATCTTGGTCATGTTGTTTATCAAAACCACCTTGCAATAAAACAATCTTTAATGGATTACCAAGCGTATCATTTAAAGCTTTTGCAAATTGATACGTTTGAATTGCTAATTCTCTGGTTGGTGAGACGACCATGACTTGTAAACCTGCTTTTGGTTTAACATTTGCAAATAATGGAATTAAAAAAGCGTGCGTTTTTCCACTACCGGTTTGATAACGAACGACTAAAGAATCTCCACGTAATGCACGTGGAATCACCGCGGATTGAACCGGAGTGGTGTGCGTATATCCAAGCTTGGTTAATGCTTCGATTAACGATGTTGATAAGTGATAGCTTGTAAAGGGTAATCCTGTTTCCATATGTTTAGTGTATCAAATCAGCGTAGGATACGCTTGCACAAACCGAGTAATAATCGATAAAGTTGGATCGAGTCTCCTTAAATATTCCGCCATCGTTGGAATAAAGATGGATTCAACTTCATGCGCAATTTCAAGATAGTTAAACTTTGCATTCACAATACCCCTCCGAACATGGTGAGCACTGTCACCAGATAGAAAAATATCATAGCCTTCTTCAATCGCGGTTGGATAATATTTGGCGCCACCACCACCAATAAGCGCCACGCGTTCAATCAAGTTTTTACCTGCAGGAATTAAGTGGGCATATGGTAGTTGCAATTTTTGTTTTACCATTTTTGCAAAGGCTTCAAGTTGCATCGGTTTGGTTAATATTCCACCTCGCGCTAGAACATCCCCTTTAAGAGGGGTAATTTCTACAAGACCAATTGCCTTTGCTAATGCATCATTCATCCCGCCTCTTCCAGCATCAAAATTGGTGTGAAGAGAATAGACTGGGATTCGATTTTTTTCTAACATCGTTACCATTTTTTTTCGAATCGGATCTTGTTTCAACACTTGATTTCTTGAACCATAAATCAATGGATGATGGGTAAGAATCAAATCAGGTTTTTCTTTGATAATGTCATCAAGTATCACCCATTCCATGTCAAGAACGATGGCAAT
The DNA here is from genome assembly GCA_039799785.1 of Bacillota bacterium. Taxonomy (GTDB): domain Bacteria; phylum Bacillota_I; class Bacilli_A; order RFN20; family CAG-826; genus UBA970. The sequence continues at coordinate 2,189 of JBDLRZ010000075.1, forward strand.
TTTATGAAGAGCTTTGGGGAGTTTTCCGCACATAAGGCCTACATAATCGCCATAGGGTTCTGCAAGGCGCTTCGGAAAATCTTTTCCAAAAGCCTGTAGTAATTTAGTTGTGTTTAACATAATATTCAATCCATTCTAAGCGTCGTCGCTTTTGTTCATCATCTTGAAAAGTAAGAGCTTTTTTTAGCGATTGGGATTCTAATTTAAGCCATGCTACAAAATCCAATTCACAACGTTGAATATTGATTTGGCCATATGCAAGTTCGATTGGGTTAAGTTGCATGTTGCCTTTGATCACCTTCATGATTGGGTAACCTTTAAGGTCTTCAAAAACGAACCGTTCATCGATAATTTGCCAATCGTGTTTCATGAGCCAACTTCTTAAGGCTTCTTGATCACGTTGAGGTCCAAGGATTAACGTCTTTACTTCCTGTAGTTGCGTTTGGCCCGCATCAAGGATTGATTGGATTAATTGGCCGCCCATCCCCGTAATGACGATAGTTGCGATCTCTTTTGGTAATCGATCCAATCCATTGGCCTGATAAACCTTGACTGGTAAATCAACGAGTTGATGTTTTAAATGTTGAAGACTATCTTGACTAAGTTCACTTGCAAACAAGGAAGAAGAAAAACCTTGTTTCAACAATAATTGAATCAGCAATCCATGATCAGAACCGATATCAACTAGACTGCCATGATCAGGACACATCGAAGCAATGACGAGCAAACGTTGCGAAGGCATGCCTAGGAATCGCGATAATCCCCAAGACGTTTCGCCCGTGTTGGGTGACGTAATTTACGGATTGCTTTCGCTTCAATTTGTCGAATTCTTTCTCGCGTTACGCCAAACTCATGACCCACTTCTTCTAATGTACGAGGGCGGTTATCATCTAAACCATATCGAAGGCGTAAAACTCTTTCTTCACGGTCTGTAAGATCTTGCATAATTTTATACAACTCTTCTTTAAGCAAGACTTGAGTTGTGTGATCGGATGGAGACGTTGCTTCTTTGTCTTCGATAAAATCACCCAAGTGAGAATCATCTTCTTCACCGATGGGGGTTTCTAAAGAAACGGGTTCTAACGCAATGCGTTGAATTTCACGAATCCGTTCAGGAGACATTAAACCTTCAAGCTTCTTACTGATTTCTTCGGCAGTTGGTTCTCGTCCTAATTCTTGAACAAGTTGTCGTTGCACACGGGTCATTTTATTAATGGTTTCAACCATATGCACGGGAATACGAATCGTTCTAGCTTGGTCAGCAATCGCACGCGTAATCGCTTGTCGAATCCACCAAGTTGCATAGGTCGAAAACTTAAAGCCTTTGGTGTAATCAAATTTTTCAACCGCCTTGATGAGACCCATATTTCCTTCTTGAATGAGATCCAAGAAGAGCATTCCGCGTCCAACATAATGCTTTGCAAGGTTAACAACCAAGCGTAAGTTTGCGTTGATTAACTTGTTTTTAGCTTCCATATCACCTGCAATAATCGCTTTTGCAATCGCGACTTCTTCGTCAGGCTTGAGCAAATCAACCTTCCCGATTTCTTTTAAATACATTTTAACGGAGTCATTCACTTTGACTTCAGAATTGGCAAACACATCCACTTTATTAGTATCGACTTCATCTTCAGAAACATCGGGTTCATATTCTGTTTCAAAAGGTTCATCTGCGACTACAACACCTTTTTTTAGTTCTTCGGCATCGACTTCACCTTCTAAATCTTCATCTTCAATTTTGATTTCAACTTTTTTATTTTTGAAATACACTAATAGATTTTCTGAATCTTCATCTGTCAATTCTAAGTGCTCAATCGCATCAAATAATTCATCTTGAATAATGAATCCTTCCGTGCCAGCTTTCTTTTCAAAACGTTTTTTGATTTGGTCTAAGGTTTCAATATCATCTTCTTCTTCAGAAACAGCCTTTTTGGATAATCGAGATAATAACTTCTTTTCACCATCATTAAGAGAAGGTTTCTTGCCTCTGACCGTTTTTATAGGTAGTGAAGGCGTTGTTGGAATAGTCTTCTTATCCAATTTTTCTGGTTTGCTTGGCTTTACAGCAGCAGGTTTTAAAACGGGCTTTGCCTTCAATACTTTCTTGGCAAGGACCGGCTTAGCTTTGCTCATGACCTTCGGCATTTTTTTGGTAACGGTTTTGGTAGGCTTCACTATTTTTTTCTTTTTAATTACCGCGGTTTTTTTCTTCGTTTTCATCTTCATTTTCTCCTTTAGTTAATTCAGGGTTTGCCTGTTTGTGTAACTCTTTAATGATGCGCGCTTGTTCTGGAGCAGACTTGCCAGCGATACTGACGTTCAGCTGGTGCGTTTTCACTAACTTATCGCGTTCCTCGTTTAAAGTTCTGAGATAATCTAGCAATTGTTGTTTGTCGGCTTTAGGAAGGTTTTTTTCACTCATTAATTCGGCGATTGTATTAATAATTTGTTGCTGATCTTTTCCACCACTCAAACTAATGTGGTTGATTAAGGATTGATGGTCAGGAGGATCGCTTTGATAAATTTCCATGAAGTAATGGGCAATTTGTCTATAAATATCATCATGAAAGTATTTAACATCTGCTTGGTAAATATTAATGGCCTCTTGACTCTGAAACATATTGAAAAGGATTGCTTTTTCAGCTCTTTTTAAACGATTAAGAACTTTCACTTCAGGTCGATATGCTTCAAAATAATCTTCTTGTTGAGACTGGGTAGCCTTGAGTGAAGCTTGTAGGTCCTTTAATGCATAATTGGTCAATTGGCCTAATCTTTTCAAATAATCAATTTGTTCAAGTTCAGGAGCATTGGCGATTAAAGGCAACATGCGATTAATAAATGCAACGCGCTGTTCGGTCGATGTTAGCGGCATTACTTTTTGGTAAAAATGAAAGCTAAAATCCATCTTTGGTACAAGTTGATCTAAATAGGATTGAAGACCTTTTTCACCATCTGCCAATAAAATTTCATCTGCGTCACGCGTTTCTTTATCCGAAACAACAAATCGGAATGCAATATTGGCTTTACTTAAAGGCTGAATCATCTTCATCATTGCTACTTGTCCAGCTTGATCTTGATCAAGACAAATGCGGATTTCAACCCCAAGTGCCTGAAATAATTTAACATGCTGATTGGTGACAGCAGTTCCCATTAATGCAATCGCTTGCGGAATATTGGCCCGGTGTAAGGCAATCACATCCATAAAACCTTCCATTAGATAAACAAATCCGGAACGTTTACTAGAAAGTTTAACTTGATGGTAGTTATAGAGAATTTGACCTTTGGTAAAGATAGGCGAATCAGTCGAGTTGACGTATTTAGCTTGTCCTTCAATGTTTTCAAGTAATCGACCTGAGAAACCAACCACACGTCCATCACGATTGTGAATGGGGAAGATAATTCTGCCTGCTAGTCGATCAACTTGTTGATTATTACTTGCCGTGATTCCAAGGGACTCAATGACATTTCGTAAATGTCCTCGTTTAATTAAATACTGAATGGTGGTTGCACCATCCTTTAAGGCATATCCTATTTTAAAGGTTTCCATTACTGGTAGGTCTAAACCTCTTTGCGTTAAATAATCCCGAGCAATCTTTCCTTCTTCACTTGCGAGTCCAAAATGATAATATTCCAATAAATCTTCAAGGCATTTAAAGAAAGGTTCTAGTTTTTCATCTCGCTGAATGGCTTGATCATTTACTTTTAATCTTGGATCCAAATATCCGACCCAATCCGCAACTTTTTTGACAGCTTGAGGGAAAGAGATTTTTTCATAATTTTGAACAAAGGTAATTGCCGATCCGCCAGTACCACAAACGAAGCATTTAAAGATTTGCTTATCAGGGCTAATGCTAAGGGAAGGATTTTTGTCATCATGGAAAGGACAAAGGGCAACAAAATTACGCCCCTTTTTCGTAACCGGAATATACCGTGATACAATATTTGTGATATCAGCTTTCTTTAATAAATCATCAATCAACTGACGATCAAAATTCATATACGAGTCCTCCTTTCCAAAACTTGAAATATTGCTAAATATATACTAAATAACTACTAATAAAATAACTTTACATTAAAATATCTAATTAAATCGTCAATTGGCATCCTAAGTTGTTTCATCGAATCTCGTTCGCGAATAGTAACGCTTTGATCGTTTTGTGTATCAAAGTCTATCGTGACACAGTATGGGGTGCCAATCATATCTTGTCTACGATACCGTTTTCCGATACTGCCTGACTCATCATAGGTGACCATAAAATGCTTTGAAAGGATGGTCATGACTTCTTGGGATTTTTCATTCAATTGTTTACTCAATGGAAGGATCGCTATTTTATATGGTGCAATAGCGGGATGTAACTTCAAAACAATACGCGTATCTTTTTCTAAGACTTCTTCTTGATAAGCATCACTTAAGACCATGAGTGCTAGTCGATCTAAACCAAGGGAAGGCTCTATGACATAAGGGATGTATTTTTCATTGGTTTCAGGATCGAGGTATTGTAAATCTTCTTTACTAAATTGCATATGTTGCTTTAAGTCATAATCTGTTCGAGATGCAATGCCCCAAACTTCACCCCAACCAAATGGGAATTGATATTCAATATCAGAAGTTCCTTTTGAATAAAAAGCTAGTTCTTCAGGGCTATGTTCTCTAATTCTCAGATGTTGACTTTGAATGCCAAGTGAAGATAAATACTGCATGCATGCATCTTGCCAAAATTTATACCACGAAGCTTCGGTTCCGGGTTTGCAGAAAAATTCTAGTTCCATTTGTGAAAATTCTCTTGTTCTGAACGTAAAATTTCCTGGTGTGATTTCATTTCGAAATGCTTTACCCACACTTGCTACACCAAAAGGTACTTTTTTTCGAGTGGTGCGTTGAATCGATTTAAAGTTAACAAAGACACCTTGCGCAGTTTCAGGACGTAAATAAACTACTGTTTTGGCATCTTCTATCACACCTATGTGTGTTTTAAACATCATGTTGAATTGACGAATGTCCGTAAAGTCATGGCTACCACATTTGGGGCAGGCAATCTTTTCTTGCTTTAACACAGTACCCAATTCTTGAGTTGGAATTTTCGAGATGTCCAAGGATGGTTTAGCGGCTGCAATTAACTGATCTGCTCGGTGTCGAGTCTTACAATTTTTGCAATCAACCAATGGGTCATTGAACGTTGCAACGTGTCCGGTAGCTTCCCAAACTTTGGGATTCATCAAAATTGCCGAATCAATACCAATATTCATCGGTGTTTCTTGGACAAATTTTTTCCACCACGTCTTTTTAAGATTGTTAATCAGTTCGACACCAAGAGGGCCATAATCCCATGTATTTGATAATCCCCCATAGATTTCTGATCCTTGGAAGACGAATCCTGTACTGGTTAAATGAGTGACGAGCTGTTCAAAAGTTAATGGATTCATATGAATTCCTTTCACACGAGATTTATTCTCTCAATTTTGGATGGTACTGTCAACCCACTATAAGTGTATTCACGACAGAAATGTTTCGATGGTTTTAAATCCCGCTAAGCGAACATCTAGATGAAAATTAAAGTGTTCATGCACCAAAGGCAAAAGCATTCTAACCAAGGATTGATCCAATGAACCTTGAAAGGATTGATGTTTAATCGTACGCATCAATTTCAAAGCATTTGCAGACAATAAAGCACCAGAAACCTTTTCAAAGCAAGGTTGGCAAATGAACCCACCTAACTGAGTATTCATCCCAACAATTTTAAGTTTATTCTGGCAATTCACGCAGTAATCTACGATGATAGGCACACCTTGGTCTTCGAGGTACAAAACCAAAAATTGAATATAGTTAGATAATGCGTTATCCATGTGTTTGCGAACTTCGACAAGACGTTGATAAAGCGCAGGCGCATTATCTATTTCTTCATCAATCAACAAAACTTGTAAGATGGTTTGCATGGCAAGAGACGCCAATAAACCTTCACGATCGGGTAATGGAGCAAATGAAATAAGATTGGCTTTTTCTAAATAAGCCTTTTGTTTACTTTGATTGATTGTTAACTCTGACCAAGCTCCCAACGAGACCATTGCCTGAAATGGCGAAGTCATCTTTAATGCTCCTCTAGCTTGAATGGTCAAATAACCCTCAGGAGAAAGACCTGTAAGGATGACATCGGCGTTACGATAAGGCGTTTGTCTTAGGATGAAAACAGGTAACGTTTTTAAAATAAACCATACTCCTTTAAACGATTTGGTGAGTCTCGCCAATGGGGTTCTACTTTAATGAACAATTCTAAAGACAAGGTTAAACCCATATTTTTTTCTACTTGTTGCATGACACGTTGACGAATTTTTTTCAACATACTGCCATTTTTACCAATCAAAATACCTTTTTGTGAATCCTTCTCAACGATAATCGAAGCATATAAGGTTCGATGTTGTTTCTCTGTCTTTAATTGATCAATCACAATCGCAACACTGTGAGGAATTTCTTCATAGGTCAAGTGTAGGACTTGTTCCCGAATGGCTTCCATTAATTGGAAACTTTCAGGAAAATTTGTCAAAACATCTTTTGGGAAAAAAGCAGGTCCCGTTTTAAGGTTTGGTTTAATCGCATTAATTAAATCCTCTGTAAATGTTTTTTTAAGTGCAGAGATTTCAAATAGTTTAGCTTGGGGTAGTAGCGTTGCATAGGCTTTTTTAAGGGATTCAATCAATGCTACATTCGTTAGGTCAATTTTATTAAAGACCACCATGATATTGGGTAAATGGTTCAAACGGCTGACAATAAATTGATCGCCTGGACCAAATGCTTTACTTGCATCCACCAATAAAAGCACCATATCAATATCTTGAAGGGATGCATAGGCCTGGGCGTTCATAATTTCTCCTAATCTTGCTTTAGGTTTATGAATGCCTGGGGTATCGACAAAAACAATTTGTAAATTCTTTTCATGATAAACCCCTTGAATAGCTAATCTTGTGGTTTGAGGTTTATTAGAGACAATCGAAATCTTTTTACCAATAATGGCATTTAAAAGTGTCGACTTACCTGCATTAGGTCTACCGATGATGGCGACAAATCCAGACTTCATTATTTGAGATCCTTACTCGAAAAAGCATATGGTAATAACGTTTCTGGCGTGGTATTTTTAATTTCTTTTTTGAGGTTTGAGAGCATGATGGGGGTATTGGCATGCATCAATTCATGCATGACTTGACGACATGCACCACAAGGTGAAATAGGCCCGGATGTGGGTCCAATAACCGCCATACTGACAATATCATCCTTACGGTATCCTTTTAAATGCGCATGATAAAGTGCCGATCTTTCTGCACACATCGATAGACCATACGAGGAATTTTCTATATTTGCTCCAGTGATAACGGTTCCATCTTTCATAAGAATAGCTGCACCAACCTTAAACTTAGAATAAGGTACATGACAATTTTTAGTTGCATCAATTGCCGATTGGATAAGTTGTTCTGGTTTCATATTGTTTTCCGTTTTCCCAAGATTTGATCTTGTAAATTAATCATCAAGGCCTCTTCCGTTTTCGTGTCATGATTATACCCCAATAAATGTAGTAAACCATGAACAAATAAGAAAGAAAGTTCTCTTTCTTTTGTGTGACCGTATTTTTTAGCCTGGAGAAATGCTTGTTGATAACTGATTACGATTTGTCCCAATAAGATTTTTTTATCCTTTTTGCCAACAGTATCGATACCTAAAGGAAAACTTAAAACATCGGTAGGATAATCATGATCTAAATATTTCAAATTGTAAGATTGGATAATGTGGTTGGTTGTCATCAAGACGTCCACGAAACAGTCTTTAGGTTGTTCGGTTACGATTAATGTCTTTTTTAATAAAATTGAATACTTTTTAAGTAAGTTATAGGGCTTAAGAATTTTAGGTTCAATGAGGTCTATATTCACAATTTTATTTTATCATAATCCTTTGTGTTCAAAAAGATAAAACCTAGTTGTCTCCATTCTTTTTTTTCATGTGGATATCGATATAACTCAACATGTTGATGATAACTAATTGCAAGTAAAGATACCATCGTGATCCAAGTTAAAAAAGCTTCAAAATGTAACACTTGCTGATAGATCCAAACCAAACCAATCGCCGTAATCAATGCCAGCATCCATCCTCCTAATCGAATACGCACCAATTGATAAACGCGTTGATAAAGATGTTGAAAATCCTTATAGGGAATATAAGGATATTTAAGGGATTGTTCCAATTTGCTTATCGCCTTTATGTCTCGATCTAGTCGCGTTAGTATCACCGGAATCCAAAAGAATAGCAAGCCATGAAAGATGCCAAGCATAATCAGGAACAAAGGCGAGGCAAACCAAATGTAGATGATGATACCTGTTAAGACCAACCATCGATAGAGTCTATGTAAAGGTAAACCAATCCAACCTTGTTTCCATTGATGAAAACGCTTAAATTGATTTGCGTCAACGATTAACGCCAAGTAATGTTTCATCATCACTTGATCTAACTGTTTAACTTTCTGAAATAAGTAAACAAGCCAAATCAATGCCGATCCAGCCATGATGAGCGATAGTAACAACCAATCGATGGGTTGCCAAAACCAAAGAAGCATCATCGAGGTAAACAAAAGATAGCTGGTCATAAAGAAGCCTTTCATCCAGCGCTGGTTCATCGGCAAATCTGGTCTAAAGGTGAGCTGTAGGTGTTTCACAAGTAGAATATATCCCGTAAATCCATTTAAGAAATAACGATCCGTTACTTTATGATGGTGCCCATTTGGATCAAGGATTTGATACGTACGACCAGAAGGAATGACCGTAACATAATGACTATGGGGTTGCTTCATTAAGGCAATAAATGGCCTTTTGAGACCTCTAACAGAACTTGGATGATGTAATTTATAACCTTTTAAAGTGACACCAAAATGATTGGCAAACTCAAGGAGTTGTTTAAACGTAGAAGGACGATCCCAAGTTTCCTGAATGAAAAGAAAACGTTCATCCTGATAAAGGTATGCAATAAGCATTTTAAGTGCAGCCGGTCCGCAATCTTGCAAACCAAGTTGGGTCAAAGAATAAAACTGCTTCACCATTATCAATAGAGAATGAAAAAGGACCGTAGACGGTCCTTTTTAGTTTAGTATTTTTTACGTAGCGCTTCTTTAGATTTTAATTTACGTTTGAGTCCTGGTTTGAGATAGAACTCACGTTTTCTTGCTTCTTGTAAGACGCCAGATTTGTTCACTTGTCGTTTGAATCGACGAAGTGCTTCATCAAGAGATTCATTATCGCGAACGGGTGTTTTAGCCATGTTGTTCCACCTCCTTACCCTAAATCTACTTCATTATACGCAAGCTATATTTTTATAGCAATCATTTAATACGATGATTGAGACGTTTGCCCTTGTAATATTTTAACGCCAGAACTTGTCCCTATTCTCGTTGCACCAGCTTCAATCATCGATTGCATGTCTACTAACGATCGAATACCACCACTTGCCTTGACTTGTAATTTGTCACCCACCGTTTTCTTCATTAAACGAACATGTTCTACGGTTGCCCCACCCGTTGAAAAACCAGTGGAAGTTTTAACAAAATCAGCTTTGGCTTCTTTGGCAATCTCACATGCTTTGATTATTTCTTCATTGGTTAAAAGGCAGGTTTCTAAAATCACTTTCAAAATCCGACCCGAACAAGCATATTTAATTTCGGCAATTTCAAGATAAATTTCATGGTATTTCTTATCTTTTAATAAGGATAGATTGATAACCATATCAATTTCATCTGCACCCTCTGCGATGGCTTTCTTCGTTTCAAATACCTTGGTTTCACGATGATTTTGTCCTAATGGAAATCCAATAACGGTGCACACTTTAACGGTTGATTCCACTAATTTTTGTTTGGCGAAACTTACAAAATGAGGTTGGATACAAACCGACATAAAATCAAATTGTTTAGCTTCTTGGCAAAGCGTTTCGATTTGTGAATAAGTTGCATCTTGTTTTAACAAGGTGTGATCAATATATTTAGCGAGATGTTGCATAGATGAAAAATGCCCGTTAGGGCATTTTATTCTTTCTTTTCGCCAGCTGCTGGTTTAGCTTTTTTAGCTTTCTTAGCTGGTTTCTTTTCGACTTCTTTGACTGGTGTTTCTTGCACCGTCTTGCCTACTTTAATGATCGATTTCTTTGCATAGAAACCACATGAAGGGCAAACCGTGTGCGAACGAATAAGCTTACCGCAATTATTGCAAGCGACTAAACTGGTTACTTTTAATTTAAAATGTGTACGTCTTTTATCTCTTCTTGTTTTCGACGTCCGATGAAATGGCACTGCCATATAACCACCTCCTTATTTCCTTATGTATTATAGGGGGATAAATACTGTGAGTCAATCAAAAACACTATTCGGTTTCACGTCGAATGAAAGGTGCATTTTGAATTTTTAACATCTTAGAGGCATATGCAGGTGACAGTAATCCCTCAACCTCACATTGCCTAATGAATTGCTCGCGATTTGCAAGAAAATAACCTTTCAATGCTCGGTCAATTCGATTAGTTAAATCGCTGAGATTGGGTTTTTTAATATGACGATCAAAGATTGAAATACTGACATCTAGCCTACCCTGGCGATTGATGATGAGAATGGTACGAGAATAGGTTTCAAAGTAAGCTTTTGCAGTTGGGTCTTGTTGGTTTAATGGTTTTAAGGACGTAAAGTTTGAAGAGAATACATGCCAGTTAAAAACCTCAAATCCATCCATTACGGAAGTTGTGAAGTCTGATTCAAGTTGATTGTAAGGGTAATCTAATAACTTATCAGGTTCCTGAAGGTAAATATAATTGAGAGCACGATTAAAAAATGGAAGAACAATGGTTTGATTGGTAGCATCATGAAATTGAAACTCCACCTTGATATCTTGAAGATATTGTTCACGAATCCAATGATGTTTAATTCGCCCGTGCGCTTTTATGGATAATTGGGCTTGCTGATTGAGATAGGTTTCAATGGTATCTTTTTGAATTAAGCCTTTTAAAATGATGACCGCCTTTACCATCGAAAACACGGTGCTACTTGAAAACAAATGGCTAAAAGAGGGGTATTTTAATAGACGATGTTTTTGTTGCGTAAAGAAGATACCATCTTTAGACTTTAGAAATCGTCTTGATTCTCTCCAAGATTGAAATAAATAATTCGCCATTTAAAAACCTCTTTCTCGAAGCAAAGATAATGCTGTGATAACAGCAGTTTCTGATCTTAAAATACTTGGTCCTAAAGAAAAAGGTTGATAACCTTTTGCTAAAGCAAATGTTAATTCGTTTCCACTTAAGCCACCTTCCGGACCAACAACGAGACTGATGGTCGTGTCTTTCTTAAATCGAATGGAGGGCGGTAACATAGTTTGCATATGTGATTCGGAAGCTATCCATTTTGATGAATAATCCAACAACATTGCTTCAGAAAGTGGTAAATATCGATCCATTTTCATGATCGTTTCTCGTTTGGATTGTAATGTAGCCTCTTGAATAATTCTTTGAAAACGAATCAATTTCTTCTCTAGGTCTTTTGCATCCCAACGAACAACACTTCTTTCGCTAGAACAAGCAATTAATTCATGAACACCAAGTTCTGTTGCCTTTTGAACGACCCAATCCATTTTGTCACCTTTCACAACTGGATAGATTAATGTTAATTTCACGGGTAATTCATGACTTTGGTCGATGAGCTGAAGTCTTTCGATTTGAATGGGCTTGCGTTGTATGACACGCCCCAAAAATACTTGACCATTGATTAATAATTCTAAATTTTCACCAGGAAGAACTCTTAAAACATTGATGAGATGGTGCTCATCCTCTGGAGATAAAACTACCCGATCTTGCCATTTGGCAAAGATACGGATCATGTTATTTTAACAATTCTCCCCGCGCATCTTTTGCGTCAGGGTTAAATAAGTAATAAAGTGCAAGTACCGTTTGTAAAATCATTAATCCCAGAAATAGCAGGAAAGTTTCCGATGAAAGTACAGTCAAGGATAAGATTAATATCAACGCTGTGATGCCAAGATGCATCAAACCACGACGTTGAAAACCAAGATAAAACCAACCCAATCCAAGAAAACCACCTAAAATAAAAGTTACAACGATGATCCATCTAGATTTTAAGGAGACTAGTTCGAGTTGATCTTTTAATGCTGCATAACTTGCTGTAACTTGATTTTCTGCAGCAGGTTGAATAATCGCTGTTTTACAAACAGGACACGTATTTAAATCTTCTGTGAAGGCTGTGCCACATTTACGACAAGTTTTGGTCATAACGTCATTATAAATTAATTTCTAAAAAACTTCTTAAATTTCTTAAAAGAAGAATCCTCTTTACTTTCATCTCGAAAGGATTCCAGTATTTCACGTTGTTTCTTTGTTAAATTACTTGGAGTTTCAATTTTCAAATGAACATACTGATCTCCAGGTGCTTGACCACGCAGATCTTTTACACCTTTACCTTTAATCTTTAAGACTTTATCGGGTTGAGTTCCTGCTGGAATGATCATCGATACATCACCATAAACGGTGGGAATATCAATGGTTGTACCGAGTGTTGCATCTACAAAGGATAAAGGAATTTCTAAATGGATATCATTACCTTCTCTTGAAAAATGGGGGTGTTTATTAATTGCTATTTCTAGATACAAATCACCATTTGGACCACCTAAATCACCACGTTCACCTTTACCACCAATGCGAATTTGTTGACCAGCGTTAATGCCCGCAGGAATATTGACTTCAATATCAGTTTTGACTCTATTGAATCCTTTTCCTTGGCATGTTTGGCATTCATGCTTAATTTTTTTACCACGACCTTGGCAATTATCACAAACTGTTTCGGTTTCCATCATGCCTAAAATCGTTCGTTGACGAACACGTTGCTTACCAGAACCTCCGCATTGTCTGCAGGTTTCTAAATCCGAACTTGAGCGGGCTCCGGTTCCAGCACATGTCACACAGCTTTCATCATATTGAATGGGGATAACTAATTTTTTTCCATTGATGGCATCCATAAAGTCGATGCGTAATCGCATTTGGGTATCTGCACCACGTTGGGGTCCAGATGGTTGACGACTTCTCCGTTGACCACCACCAAAGAAAGAACCAAAAATATCTCCCATATCCACATCTTGGAAACCAGAAAATCCACCAAATCCACCGCCCTGAAATGGATTACCACCAGCAGCTTGGTCGAAAGCAGCATGACCAAATTGATCATAAGCAGCCTTTTTTTGTTCGTCATAAAGGACATCGTAAGCTTCTTGCACTTCTTTAAATTTCTTTTCAGCATCCGGGGCTTTATTGATATCCGGATGGAATTGCTTAGCTAATTTACGATATGCTGCTTTGATTTCGTCTTTTGTTGCATTTTTACTAAGTCCAAGAACTTCGTAAAAATCTCTTTTATTCGCCATTCACTACCTATTTTTTCTTTTCTGTAAAATCTGCATCGATGATATCATCATCTTTTTTAGAATTGGAATCTGAAGTCGCATCCGCATTGTTTGTTGGACCTTGTTGACCTGATTGGGCTTGAGCCATCATTTCAGCCGCTTTTTCAAGATCCGATAATTTTGCTTTTAACTTTTCATAATCATTATCTTTAATCGCTTGTTCTAATTCTTCTTTAAGTTTGACGGTTTCTTCTTTTTGCTTAGCGTCAATCTTATCGCCTTTTTCTTCTAAAGCTTGATTGATACTATTAATATACTGTTCAGCTTTGTTTTTTAATTCCACTTGTTCTTTGCGTTTTTCATCAGCCTCTTTATTGGTTTCAGCTTCTTGCATCATTCGATCAATTTCTTGTTTACTTAATCCAGTGGTGCCTGAAATGGTAATTTGTTGTTCTTTTTGAGAATCTAAATCTTTTGCAGCAACTTTAACGATACCGTTAACGTCGATGGAGAAGGTTACTTCAATTCTTGGTTGACCACGACGAGCGGGCTTAATGCCATCGAGTTTAAAGTGGCCGAGTAACTTATTATCGCGTGCCATTGGTCTTTCACCTTGGTAGACAACAATGTCTACGGCTGGTTGATTATCCGCAGCGGTCGAAAAAATTTGACTCTTGGTCGTTGGAATAGTGGTATTTCGTTGAATTAATGGGGTCATCACTTCACCCATGGTTTCGATACCTAAAGTTAATGGGGTTACATCTAGTAAGACGACATCTTTGACATCACCAGAGATGACAGCCCCTTGAATGGCGGCACCAACCGACACAGCTTCATCTGGATTAACGGAATAGTTTAGGTTCTTGTTAAGCATCTTTTTAACGAGATCTTGAACGGCTGGCATGCGAATTGAACCACCGACCATTAAGACTTCATCCAAATCATTTGCCGTTAGTTTTGCATCGGCTAATGCTTTACGAATTGGTTCTTCAGTTCTCTTTAATAATGCTTTGGTCATATCTTGGAATTTAGCCCGGCTTAATTTTGCTTCAAAGTTAATTGGTCCATTGGCATTTTGACCAACGAAAGGTAATGAGATGGTGGTTTCCATCATGGAAGATAATTCGATCTTTGCTTTTTCAGCAGCATCCTTAAAACGTTGCAGTGCCATTTTGTCATTTAGGTTGACATTAAATTGGGATTTAATTTGTTCTTGAATCCATTTCACAACTTCTAAGTCCCAATCATCACCACCAAGACGGTTATCACCAGCGGTTGAAATAACTTCAAACGTTCCATCACCGATTTCGAGAATGGAAACGTCAAAGGTACCACCACCTAAGTCATAAACTAAAATCTTTCCAGCTTTTTTGCTTTCTAAACCATATGCAAGCGCTGAAGCAGTCGGTTCGTTGATGATCCGTACGACTTCTAAACCAGCAATTTGGCCTGCATCTTTGGTTGCTTGACGTTGCGCATCGTTAAAATAAGCAGGAACCGTAATGACTGCTTTTTGAATACTTTGACCTAATGAGTCTTCAGCATATTTCTTCATGTAGGCAAGAATTTTTGCTGAAATTTCTTGCGGTGTGAAGGATTTATTTAATGCTTTGATACTAACTTTTTGATCAGTACCCATCATTCTTTTAATCGATAAAACGGTATCTGGATTGATCACGGCTTGTCTTTTTGCAGCATCACCGATAATTTCTTCTCCATTAGCCTTAAATGCGACTGCAGAAGGTGTGGTATTTTTACCTTCAGGGTTAGGAATGACTTTTACTTTACCATCTGCTTGGACATAGGAAACAACAGAGTTTGTGGTTCCTAAGTCGATTCCGATAATGATTTCTTTTTTTGCCATAAATTTTCTCCTTTTATGTTAAGCGGCTTGATTGCCGTTATTTTTAACTTCTTTTGAATCGACGTCTTGACTCTTCTTCTCAGCTTGTTTAGACACGATGACTAGAATTTGTTTGACCACGCGATCATAGAGTTTAAATCCAGGTGAGAGAATTTTTAGAACACGATTCGGTGGACCTTCACTCACTTCAGCTTCAAGGGCATGCATGGTCATAACATCAAACGGATCGTTGACTTTTACTGCGATTTCCTTGACGCCTTCGTCTGCTAAGGCTTGAGTAATCTGATTGTAGATGTATTCAAAGCCCACTAAATAGTTTTTAACTTTGGGATCATCGACTGGATTTTTTAAAGCAATATGGAATGACTCAAGCGCGGGAAGTAACTTATCCACAAATCCTTCTGCGCGGTATCGTAATGCCTCAGAAAAAGACTTATCTTGGCTCTTCCTAAGGTTATCCATATCTGCAAACATCATGGCATATTTATTTTTCCAACTATGGATTTCTGCCTCTGCGGCCAGAAGTTTTTCTTCGATCGTGACAGGTTTTGATTCTTGACTCGTCTTGGTTTGCTCCTTCTGTTCAGATGATGTGTTTAATTCTTTATCGACGTTTTCTTTTTCTTTCATTTTCCTTTACCCTCCACTTTGGTTTTATCACTGATTTTTTCAAAATATTTTTCTAACATCTCAGTCACATATTCCAGTGCAGATAATGCGCGATCATAATCCATTCTCGTTGGACCTACCAGAGCAATGCGACCTTCTTTTTCTCCAGGCATTCTTAATTTGCTAGATACAATCGATAAGTCGTGGTTTTGATCTTGATCACCAATATTTACGGCAACATTTCCACTTGATTTGGAGACATGATTTAAAAGCTTTGGCGATTCAAGTAAGGTCAATATTTTCCTTAATTTATCACCATCATGCGCAAATTCAGGTTGATTAAATAATGAATCCTTACCATAGAGTTTAAGACGTTCACCTGCGAAGTTTAAAAAAGCTTGTGTAAACGCTTGGTAAACTACATCGTGTTCAGCAATAAAATCCTCTAAGATTGGTTTAATCGCTTCCATTTTTGCAGACAGCTCAGAGACAGGTGTCCCTCTTAAACGTTTATTAATTAAGTTCATACAATCTGCTAAAGCATCTTTTTCAATATTCTTTGGAAGGACAAAGGTTTTATTTTCAACATAACCTGAGTCCGTAATGAAGACAACCGTAGCAGAATTATTTTCTAAAGGCGTGACTTGGATACTCATTAATTTTTCTTGTTGAGCATTGGGACCCAGAACCACGGAAGCAAGTTTGGTCATATTCGAAAGAATCTCTGAACTCTTTTGTATAATTTCCGTTACAGATTGAGCTTTTTGTGAAAGGATGACTTGTAATTGTTGCTTAATTCTTTCGTCTACGCTTTTATTGCGAAGATGATCGACATAATATTGGTAACCTTTACTTGAAGGGATTCTTCCAGATGAGGTATGGGTTTTTTCAAGCAATCCTGCATTTTCAAGCGCGAGCATTTCATTACGTATCGTAGCAGATGAAAAAGTGAGTTGATAGGTTTGAATTAAGGTTTGAGAACCAACAGGTAAAGCGGTTTTAATGAAATGTTCAACGATGTGTTTAAGGATTAAATCGCGTCGTGATAGCTCCATATTAACCTCCTTAGCATTCAATCTTATTGAGTGCTAAAAATATTATAACAAGGTTTTTGGCACTGTCAATTATAAAGTGCTAAAGTAGATCCTTGGTAAGTTTCAATACGGTATAGTCCAGCAATAACATGCCTTCAAAGCTTAATTTTGCGTATCCATTTTCAATGATGATGAGACCTTTATCTATCAATGGTTGAAGCGTGTTTTGAAAAAGTTTAGAGAATTCAATGTTAAATAGTTTGAAAAATTCTGATAATTCAAAACCATCCTTCAATCGAAAATTTAGCATGATATATTCAAAACGTTTCATCTTTTCATCGATGATTTCTTCTTGATCTCGCTTGATGCCTTGAAGATATTTCGTCATATTCTTTGTGTTGGTGTAACGAATACCATCTAGATAACCACTAGCGCCTAATCCGGTACCGATATATTCTTGGTTTCTCCAATACGTTAAGTTATGTTTGGACTTTTCTTGATTTCTAGCAAAATTACTAACTTCATATCGTTCATAATCATTCGCTATTAACGTTTGGTAAATCATTTCATAATGGTGGCGAGATACCTCATCAGTCACGGGTTTTATTTTCTGAATACCAAAAACGGTGTTTGGATGAATGGTTAATGCATAGGTCGCAATATGGTTAACATTCAACGACAAAAAAGATTTGAGATCATCTTGTAAATCTTGATCACTTACGCGCGGTAGATCATAAATGAGGTCGACATTGATATAACGAAAACCCAAATCTTTTGCTTGTTGAATCGCGGTAATGATGTCTTGGTGATCATGATGGCGATTTAAGGAAACCAATGCGTCTTTTTTAAATGTTTGTACACCAAAAGAAAGCCTATTGACGCCAGCTTCTTTTAAAATTTCTAATTTTGAGAGCGTTGTTGATTCGACATTGCATTCAACAGTCCATTCACATTGTGAAGAGGCATAAAACTTTACGCCATCGCATAACACCTTTAAGTCTTCATCAGATAAAGCGGTTGGGGTTCCACCACCAAAAAAAATAGTTTCATATTGATAAGATCCATAATCTGCAATTTCTTTTAAAAGCGTATCAACATAAATCCGAGTCTGTTTCGGATTCGTGAGCATTTTGGTGAAATCACAATAATGGCAAATATGATCGCAATAAGGAATATGAACGTATAAAGATTTAGGATGAGGTTTTCTTTCGATTGGTTGCATGCTTCTTGCCGCTTGATGTTTTTTTGGTAGGTTTGGCATCTTTGGTAACGACTTTAGAACTTTCCATGGTTATCGGTTGTTCGATGGGAACTAAAACTCTGTCCAATTCTTCTTTGACTGCTTTTTTGGGATCAATCTTTAAATCCTCAGTTGTAGATGGCCAAATGAGTTTTCTTAACCAACTGGCAATCAGTGCGACTGCAGAAAAAATAATCAGTAATAAAATAATCGTGACGATACCGCTATTAAAGAATCCTGTCAAAATAAGATTAATCATGTGTTACTCCTTTGAGATCGACGGTTGTATAGACAAACTTATTTTTATATTTCTCTTTACGATAATACCCTAATTTAACTAAATGTTCCATTGAAGTTCTTGCGGTTTCGTATGCACAATCTAATAATTTTTTATATTGGGCAAGGGTGTAATATTTGCCTAAAGTATGATGCCTAGCATAAAAGAAAGCTTCACCTTTTTTCATACTAGGATGGGTTTCCATTAAATGTTGTTGGAGACGGTTTGCCTCAACTTCACCTACCGTGGATTCACTCGGCGAAAATGGGGCTGTTTCCCTTGGTAAAGGAGAAGGAATTGGAAATGTCGTAGAAGGCGCAGGAGCAGCCTTTTGTTCATGAATTAAATTTTGTTTTTGAAGTGTCACTAATTGATCAAGGAGTTGATCAATACTCGCATGCATAAAAGGAAGAATAAAATCCAAAAGATAGGTGATGTCACCAGAACGTTGCACTTCTAACATGCGTTTTTCGTATTGTTCATTGTCCATCATTTGTTCAATATTTAAATAGCAAGGGACAGATTCATAGTCACTATGGACGAGAATATTTTTAAATAACAAAAAGCTTAATTCATCATTAAAAACTTCAAATGGTTTGATGTAATCTAAATAATATAGACCAATCGTTGCAACAATAATTGGAGATAAAGTTAATTGTTTGATGGTATTTAATAAAGCTTGCATCATCGGTTCAATCATAGGATATGGGGCCGCTTCATAAACACGTGCCACCAAACTACGTGGGCGATTTGTTAATTCTTTTTCTCGATAAAACATATTTAATTCTTGGGTGTTGGTGAGAAGCATTAATAATTCACCCATTAGATCTTCATCAAGTTTGGTTTGACGACGATTGGCAATCTTTTTTAGGGATTGATAGTAGGCATTAACCGAAGATAGTTCAGCGTTTCTCTCTACGGATTTTTCTTCTAGGATATAGGTTAAATTTCTCTCGGCAGTGGATGCCCCATATTGTTTACCAATCGTTGTAAGGATTGGAAAAAATAACTTTTGAAATTGGGGGTGTAATTGGGTTTGAATTTGGTGGTAATTAAATAAACTTACTGCTTTTGCCATTTTGCGATCAAAGGCTATCGACTTTTCTAATATTGACGGTGTTAGAACCATTTGTAATGGTTGCTTATCCATGGCTTGCAAAGGTAATACTCTTGCAAAGGTTGAACG
Organism: Bacillota bacterium; assembly: GCA_039799785.1. Taxonomy (GTDB): domain Bacteria; phylum Bacillota_I; class Bacilli_A; order RFN20; family CAG-826; genus UBA970. The sequence goes on from JBDLRZ010000075.1 coordinate 21,815, forward strand.
ATATTGTAAAATCGTACCCCAAAGGGCGTCCACCACAGCAGTTCCTAATTGTTTGGCCACCTCTTGTTTGGTGGCATAGTGATCATCCGTAAACCGGATTGCTAAATCATTGATTGGCATAATTTATTGATTAAAAATATACCACAATATGACTAATAATAGTAGAAATTTAGTAGTATTTTTTCCAACTTAATCATCGATCGATAAAACTGACATGAAAGCTTCTTGAGGAACTTCGACAGAACCGATGTTTTTCATGCGCTTCTTACCTTCTTTTTGCTTGTCTAAAAGCTTACGTTTTCGTGAAATATCGCCACCATAACATTTAGCAAGCACATCCTTACGAACAGCTTTGATATCGGTACGGGCTATAACCTTACCATTGATGGCAGCTTGAACTGGAATTTCAAATTGTTGGCGAGGGATAATATCCTTTAATTTTTCAACGATAAAGTTTCCCCGAGCATAGGCAGATGGTTTATGGACAATGGTTGACAAGGCATCGATTGTTTCGCTATTCAGTAGGATATCCATTTTAGCTAAGTTACCAACTTTATAATCCGATAATTGATAATCAAATGAAGCATATCCTTTGGATAAACTTTTTAATTTATCAAAAAAGTTATACACAATTTCTGCAAGAGGTATTTCATAGTGAAGGGTCATTCTTGTTTCGTCTACATATTCCAAATCGTTATAAATGCCACGGCGATTTTGACAAAGTTCCATTAACACACCCACATATTCTTTTGGGGTTGTAATCGTGGCTTTGACGTATGGTTCCGCTATTTCTTTAATTAAGGTTAAATGGGGAAGTTTATTGGGATTGTCCAATAAAATGACTTCACCATTATGCATATGCACATGATAAACAACACTTGGTGCCGTTAGAATTAAGTTAAGGTTATATTCACGCTCTAATCGTTCTTGAATGACATCCATATGGAGTAAGCCTAAAAAACCACAGCGATAACCAAAGCCTAAAGCTTGAGACGTTTCCGGTTCAAATTTTAAGGAAGCATCACTTAAAGAAAGCTTACTTAACGCATCTTTTAGATCACTATATTCTTTACCATCGACTGGAAATAATCCACAGAATACCATTGGATTTAAATCCCGATATCCAGGTAAAGGTGTCGTTGCAGGATGGTCTCGTAAAGTGATCGTTTCGCCTGATCGAACGTCTTTAATTTCTTTAATTTGAGCAGCCAAATAACCAACTTCTCCAGAGGCTAGCTCCGGACGTTTTTCTTGTTGGGGTCTAAAAATACCCAATTCGGTAACTTGATAGACGTGGCCAGAGGCCATCAATTGAATATAATCACCGACTTTAACATGACCTTCTTTAATTCGAATTAAGGCGACAACACCTCGATAGGCATCGTAAAAGGAATCAAAAATTAAAGCTTTTAAAGGTGCATCATATGCTCCTTCTGGATGAGGGATTTCTTTAATGATTTTTTCTAAAACTTCAACAACATTCTTGCCTGTTTTTCCACTGATTTCAAGGGCATCATCTGCATCTAATCCAATTCTTTTTTTAATCTCAGCTTTGACTTTTGCAGGATCCGATTGTGGTAAATCCACTTTATTGATTAAAGGAATAATCCATAAGTTATTATCAACTGCCAAATAAACATTCGCTAACGTTTGAGCTTCAACCCCTTGTGAAGCATCGACAACTAATAATGCCCCTTCACAAGCTGCTAGGGAACGTGACACTTCATAAGTAAAATCGACGTGTCCAGGGGTATCAATTAAATTAAAGGTGTATTCTTCACCATCTCTTGCTTTATATTGCAAAGTCACGGTGGTAAGTTTAATCGTAATACCGCGTTCTCTTTCCAAATCCATGGAATCAAGGAGTTGTTCTTTCATCTCTCGCTTGCTAACGGCACCGGTCAATTCTAAAATTCGATCCGCTAAAGTGGATTTCCCATGATCAATATGGGCAATGATGGAGAAGTTTCTAATTTTTTTAATATCGTAAGACATAAATCACGTTATTATCATACCGATAAAATGGGTATTTTGCTACTAGTCTTTGTCATAAAAACTTGCCAATGATTCCTCTAATTCATCTGGTGAGTGTATCACCTCATATTGAGGGTATCGATCTTGAATCGCACCATATTCTTCCCTCAGGAAGCGTTCATCGATTAATAAGGCAATCCCTCGGTCCGTTTCCGAGCGAATTACTCTTCCCATTGCTTGTAATACTTTATTGATGGCAGGATAAACGTAGCCAAATGTAAATCCATCCCTACCCTTGGTTTGATGATAGGCGGCAATTAAATCTCGGGCAAAAGAAAGCTGGGGTAATCCCACACCCACAATGGCTACACCGATTAAACGATCACCAACTAAATCAATACCTTCTGAGAAAACGCCACCTAATACGGCAAGTCCAATCGTTGTTTCTTGAGGTTGAAATGTAAATTGATTTAAAAAAGCTTCACGTTCTTCAATTGACATATCTTTAGTCTGCGCGATGAATCTAGTTTGACTTTTGAGTTGAATATGTTGTTGTACGGCTTTTAAATAGGGATATGAAGGAAAGAAGATTAGATAATTACCAAGTTTATTCTCAATTAGTTTTTCTATGTAAAGCGCAACTTCAAGATATGTTTTATCTCGGTTTTTTAACGTTGTCGATACCTTACTTGTAATCAGAACCTTAAAATGATCTTTCTGAAATGGTGATGCTAAAGAAATGCGTGGGTCTTCAGGTTTTGCACCAAGCATCGGTAAAAAGTAATCCATGGGTGTCAAGGTCGCGGAAAAAAAGACAACGGCATGTAAACGATTCGTAATAGCCTGTAAATACCCCGAGGCATCAAGGCATTCATAACGCAAGATTTTTTCTCCATTTTCTTCCATCGCCCAATCTCGAAAATGATCGCCGACTAATTCTCTAAGCCTAAAAAAACGAAGAATTTTAAAATAACTATCCATCGCTTCATCACTCAAGGATTTACGTTTTGTTCGCATTTCTAACTGAGCATCTGTAATGAATTTATCTAATTGATTGATAAAAGTTGCTTCAACCGTGATTAAAGATGACTCTTTGATGTGGTTCATGAGTTGTTGCCACTGTTTCACAAGTCTTTGGACGCGTGATTTAAATACTTTCGAAATACCCTTTTTGGTGCTCAATTCTAATTGTTTAAAAACACTGTCGCTTAAACTTGCTGAATACATGTCGCGACTACGTTCCACTAAATTATGAGCCTCATCAATCAATACGGCATATGGGTAACGTACATCTTCAAAGAAACGTCTTAAATAAGCATTTGGATCGAAAAGATAATTATAATCTGCGATGACTACATCAACATATAAAGAGAGATCAAGGCTTAATTCAAAGGGTTCAATTTTATGTTTCTCTGCTAGCGCTTCAATGGTTGATGGTGTAAATGCTTGATAGGTTGAAAGTCCTTCTAGTAAGACATCCTTAATCTTGTCATAGTAACCTCGAGCATATAAACAATCATCTGGATTAATTTTCCCTTTTGGACAAAAACTCATTTTCTCTTTGGCTGTAATCACAACATAGCGAATGGGAACACCTTGAGAACGCAATCGTTCCAATGCTTCAACTGCGGCCATTTTTCCAGAATTTTTTGCGGTAAAATAGAACACTTTTTCATGTTGGGTAAATAGACCTTTTATCATCGGAAATAAAGTTGACATCGTTTTACCGATACCAGTAGGAGCTTCCACAAACAAACGACCACCTTTTTGACTAACTCCATAAACATATTTTGCTAAATCTCGCTGACCTTTTCGGAACGTTTTAAATGGAAATTGTAATTGTGGAAGTGCTTTTTTTAATGCTGCTTGTTGACCAAGAATCGTTTGATAAAATCGTCCGTATTCATCGACAACAGCTTGTAAATCTCTTCGTGCTTCTTCTAGCGTAAAATCATAGATTTTTTCTAATCGATCTTCGTCGACTTGATGCATATAAATGAGTTTTACTTGGATTTTATCTTTGTGATACTCCGTTGCATACATATGACCATAAAATAATGCTTGCATCATATGCCATGTCTCATGTTGTTGATGGAAGGTTTTTAAGTCTGCAATGGTTGTTTTGATTTCTTCAATCACAACCGTGTCATCTTGTTCATATAATCCATCTGCTTTTCCGTTGATCACAAAATGAATGTTTTCAAATGCATACGTTCCCTGAAGTGCCATTTCACGATGATATCCAGGAATCTTAACACTCTGTTGGTATCGTTGATGCATATCCGTACCCGTTTGCATCGTAGAACGATTAAAAATTCGATTATCGAGATCGCCTGTTCTTAAAACAAAATCCACCATGTCATGAACGGATAAAAATAAATCCATGGCTAGGTTAGTTTTTGACCTTTTAATTGCTGATGCCCATTGCCAAAGACAGAACCGAGCATTTTTCCTTTGCCTTCCATTTGGACTTGGATGAATTCGAGTACCCCACCATTGGCTTGCAAATAGAGTCCTTCATGATCTGCTTTTAAAATCGTGCCAATTGGATGATGTTGTGATCGATCCACGATGATTGCATGAAAGACTTTTAATTTTTTATCTTGATAATGAAAATATCCACCCGGAATATCAGCTAAGCCTTTGATCCATCCCAATAATTGGTCAATGGGTAGGGTAAGATTGAGATGCTCATCTTCTTTTTTAATTAATGGTGCAAAGCTAACATCTTTTTCTATTTGAGCGATTGGGGATAATTCACCTCGGCATAATCGAGGTAAAACTTGAATGGCAAATTGTGAAGTAAAGGTTGAAAAGCGTTGTAATAGCGTCGAATAATTATCATCTTCTAAAATGGGTAATCGTTTCATCGCATAGATCGGTCCAGCATCCATTGCCATCACCATTTTCATCAAGGTCATACCAGTTTCTTTTTCTTGATGAATGAGTGCGTAACGAATCGGAGAGGCACCTCGATATTTTGGTAATAAACTTCCATGAAAATTAAAGGCACCAAATCTTGGTTTATCTAAGACAATCTGTGGAACAATTTGACCGTAGGCAAGGGTTAAAATAAAATCAACATCCAGTTGATTTAGAAATTGATGGTCTTCTTTAATCTTTTCAGGTTGAAAGACTGGAATTTGATTGGCCTCTGCCCATATTTTGGTTGGTGGTTTTGTGAGGGCTTTATCTCGACCGGTTAACGTATCAGGTTGACACACCAGACCGACAATTTTATAACCTTCTTGATGAATGGATTGAAAAACATCCCGAGCTAGCTCAGGCGTACCCATCAATAAGATTTGCATTTGTTTTGGATCTTTCATTATTCTTCCACCAGTAGTGCACGCACGGGAAGGGCATCTACGTTAGGAATTGAAAGGGGTAAGGCAATCATTTGATACGGGCCTGGTAGAATACCTTTTAAACGTAATCCCTCTAAAATCATAATGCCAGCATCCATCAATAGATGATGGGTTTCATGTTGAGCTTGATCACGTTCAATACCTAGACTATCGATGCCAACACCGCTAATCTTTGATTGAACACAATATGTAGCTCCATCAGCAGATACATAAGGAAAGGATGATAAAAAAGTATTCGATTCACTGCTAAGTGTTTTGAGAATGATGAATTCATTAGGTTTTAAATGATGCTTTTTCAGTAATTCAGCATCGATGACAGTGGTTTGACCACAATCAATTACTCGAACTTTTGTGATCAAGCGTTCAGGTTTAAAGTTTGTGGACGTTGATCCATTAACTTGCATATGTTTTGGAAAATCAAGATGCGTACCTGTATGCAAATTCAGTGTAATGGTCGATTCAAAACTACCACCTTTGGATCGTTGATCTTGGTTTTCTAGAACGGGTTGTTTTTCTGGTTTATTTTTATAAACCATCATGCCAGGTTCAATCGGCAAAGAAATATCATAGTATTTCATGTAATCTATCCTTTCAACAAATCATGTAAAAGCAAATAAGGTTTTGGTAACAACGCTTTTTCTTTGATTTTATCAATTAAAGACCACGTTGCCATAATTTCATTATTCGATGGAAAGAGTGTTTGGTTACCCATGATAAAGTCTGAAAAAACATTGGCGTACGCATCGTGTTTTGCGAAGGGATGATGACTAAGTGCATCGACATGCTTTTGTAAGGGAATGGATAAGGTTGAAAACCAATTCGATGTATAGGCAACATTCACTTGAGGAGAGATGTTAAAGGATAACGTTCCACCCGTTCGCCAATGAATGATAATCTGCGTTTTTTTCTCTTCAAGCTTTTTACCCGTTTGAATGGTGATAGAGGTATCCTTCCAGCGTTCTAAGCTAGAACGTAATGGCAGCGATACAAACGTTTCGGTGAGCGAAGAAGGGTTGACGTTAGTTTCTTGTAAATAACCATCGTACTGACCAAAAATAATTTCATCCATTAACGGAGTTAAACTCTTTAAAAAGTTAATCTTGGCTTGCTGGATGGTCCCAACATCATCGATTCGATTTGGTAATTCCATCAATAATAATGCTAGTGTTTCAAGTAAATGACTTTGAATCATATCCTTTAAAGCACCTGTAGCATCATAGAATTTTCCTCGCGATAAAATACCAACCGACTCATAAGCAAGAATGTCGATACCTTGGATATGGGAAGATGTCCAAAGTTTTTCCATTCCAACAGTCGCCCATTGCATTCGAAGTTTGATCAATTGTTGGATCAATGGCTTTGCTAAGTAATGATCAACTCGATAGATTTGTTTTTCATCTAATGATTCATGTAAAAGCTGATTGAGCACTTCTGCAGTTGAGGTATTTTCCCCAAATGGTTTTTCATATGCACAGCGATGGTTGAGGTTGTTCTTTTGTATCAAACCATGTTGAAAAAGATTGTCAGTAATGAGATGAAACATCGTTGGCGGGGTTGCTAGATAAAAAAAGCGGCCTTTAAAATTGCTTAATATTGAGAATAATTGCCGATATTCTTTAGATTCCGTTGCCTGTAAATAGACATATTCAATCAAAGGCAAAATCGATTGAATTGCAGTGAGGTCTAATCCACGATCTAACCCATATTGAAGGTAAGCTTCTAACGTATTTCCTTGACGACCAATGAGGAGAATTTTTTGAAGTATCTTTGGTTGACGCTTAAGTAAATCGGCGAGAGCAGGAAGCAGCTTTTGATAGGTTAAATCACCTGTGGATCCAAAAATAACTAAAACGTTATTTTCGGACATGATGTCCCCCGAACATGTAACGCATACCGTTTAAAATGCGACGTGCAAAATCCCCTTGATTCCGACTTTCAAATCGGGCAAATAAAGCATTTGATAAGACAGGAGCAGGTACGCCTAAGTCAACAGCAGCATTGACCGTCCAACGACCTTCACCTGAATCTGAAACACCACCAACAAATTGATTTAAGTTCGCGTCTTTTTTTAAGACTTCAGCAGTTAAATCTAATAACCAAGATCCAATCACCGAACCACGTCTCCATAATTCCGCAACTTCAGGAACATGAATCGTGTATTGATAATTTTCTGGATCAGACATCGGTGCGACTTCTGCATCGCCTTTATTGATAAAGTTACTACCTAGATTTGCTTGTTTTAATATGTTAAAACCTTCTGCATAAGCTTGCATGATGCCATATTCAATACCGTTATGGACCATTTTTACGAAATGACCAGCACCGGCTGGACCACAATGGAGCCAACCATGTTCTGCTGGCGTTTCTGGCATATCAGGTAATAATCGTGGTGCGCCTTCAATATGTGGAGATAAGGTTTCAAAAATAGGGGCACAAAAATCAACAGCAGACTTGTCGCCACCGACCATTAAGCAATAACCACGTTCTAATCCGTATACACCACCTGATGTACCACAATCTAAATAATCAATTCCTTTGGCCTTTAATAAGAGTGCACGACGACGAGAATCCTTAAAATTGGAGTTACCATGATCAATCAGGATGTCACCAGGACTTAGTAATGGGATCAAGGTTTGAATGGTTTCTTCAACGGTTTGAGCGGGGACAACTAACTGAAAAATACCACGTTTTTGTTTTGCTTTTACATCCTTGACTAAGCTTGGTAAGTCCATGCTCGCATGAGAAATATAACCTAATTTTTCTTGTTCTTTTAATTTATCGATTGAGGTTCGATATCCATACGTCTTAAAACCTTTTTGAATTAATCGTCTCGACATATTTTCGCCCATTCTACCTAAACCGATGATACCAACATGTAACATATTAAAATGCTCCTTTAACTTCTATATTTTAACACGATTAAAGTGTTTCAAAAGCATGACATTCCTTTAGGAAAGAGGCGAAAATTTCATCGATTTCAAAGACTTTGTTGGTGATCAATGCTAATGAAGTGGCATTTGCCAATCCCGTAAAATTCTTTTGATTAATATTGATGCCAATGCCTAAGATAACATATTCTAAAGTCGCATCAATATGTCTTGTTTCAATCAGCATACCCGCGATTTTTTTGCCACCCACCAATAAATCGTTTGGTAATTTATGAGTTGCTTTGACGCCGTAGGATAAAAGAAAATTCTGACTACTTGTGATCGCAATTTTTTCAATGGTTTGAGGTGTCACTGAACTTGTAAAGTTCTTAAATAAAAAAGAGACAAGTATATTTTCATTCGGATTACTCATCCATTGACGGGATAATTGCCCACGACCAGCAGTTTGATAACGGGCTCTAACAACAGTTAAGTGGGGTAGAGAATTGATATTTGTTTTAATGAAATTATTCGTAGAGTCAATCGAATCAAGCGTCATGACATTCATGGCTTATCCTACCGCTACCGAAAATTTCGCTAAACAAACAAGTTGATCACCGACATACGCCTCACCTTCAAAAAAGAAAAATCCAACCTTACTATTTAAAAACTTAACATGTAGTTTTAACGTATCACCTGGGATGACGCGACGTTTGAATTTTACTTCTTGAATGGAAGAAAAATAGCCAATTTTACCTTGATATTGTGGAGCAGTCAAAATACAAATAGCCCCAGTTTGAGCAAAAGCTTCTACCATCAAAACACCTGGAAAGACAGGATTATTCGGAAAATGGCCAGGAACCCAAAATTCAGTATTTAAAATATCTTTTTCAGCGCTTGTGGTGACAAGTGGAATGTTTTCTGTTACACGATCAATGAGGATAAAAGGTTCTCGATGGGGAATAATGCCTTTAATTTGATTTAAATTATATTTCATGATTATCGTTTAAAAATAAGGGCAGCATTTTGACCACCAAAACCGAGGTTAATATTCAAAGCATAATTGACTTTTCTATTCACGGGTTTGCTCAACGTGTAATTTAAGTCACATTCAGGACCAAGTTCATTAGTTGTAATGGTGGGAGGTACGATTTGGTTGACCAACGCAAGAATACAAGCGATGGATTCCACGGCACCAGTTGCTCCTAGCATATGACCTGTCATACCCTTTGTACTGGAAACATTTAATGCATAGGCATGAGGACCAAAAACTTTTTTAATACCAAGTGTTTCAATTCGATCATTTAATGGCGTAGAGGTTCCGTGAGCATTGATATAGTCAATGTCTTGCGGTTGAAGATTGGCATCTTTCAATGCTAATTCCATACATTTACTAATACCTTCTGCTGTTTCATCGGGTGCCGTAACGTGGAAGGCATCAGAGGTTGATCCATAGCCCACTAATTCGGCATAAATTTTTGCACCACGAGCTTTAGCATGGTCGTATTCTTCAAGAATTAAAACCCCTGCACCTTCACCCATCACAAAACCTGAACGTTTTTTATCAAATGGCATACTTGCTTGAGCAGGATTATCTCCACTGTGTAACGCTCTCATTACAGCAAATCCAGCAATACCGAGTGCATTAATGGATGATTCAGAGCCACCAGCAAATGCCACATCTAAGTAACCATCTCGAATATATCGAAATGCTTCACCAATCGAATTGGTGCTTGCAGAACATGCAGTAACAACAGGTAAATTGGGTCCTTTTGCTTTGAAACGCATGGAAATATTACCACCAATTAAATTAATAATTGCATTGGTAATAAAATGCGGCGAAACGCGATCAAGGCCACGAGATATTGCCACTTGGGATTCTGCCCAAATAGAATTTAAACCACCGATTCCAGAGGTCACAAAGGTTCCAAATCGATATGGGTCTACCGACGCTGACGTTAATCCAGCATCTTCATAAGCTTCGCTTGCAGCCATAATACCTAAGACAATGACTCGGTCTAATTTAGCTGCACTTCTTTCATCCAAATATTTAGAAGGGTCAAGTTGTTTTACTTCTGCTGCGACTTTAACTTTACTTGTAGCGGTATCAAACAATGAAATCATACCAATCCCATTGGTCCCCTTCATCATGTTTTCCCACATTGAAGAGACATTATTTCCAATTGGAGTGACAGCGCCTAAACCCGTAACAACAACTCTTTTTTTCATATACTTTACTCCCTTTAATACATGGTCATGCCACCGTCAACAACGAATGTTTGACCGGTGATATATTGCGCTTTGCTTGATGCAAGAAAACTAACCATTTGCGCAATGTCTTCAGGATTTCCAAATCGCTTTAAAGGAATCATCGCTAACGCGGATTCTTTGATCTGAGGTGATAAGTTTGCGGTCATATTGGTTTGAATAAAACCAGGGGCAACCACATTGACGGTTAAATTTCTAGAAGCCATTTCTCTAGCAAGGGTTTTCGTTAATCCAATCACGCCAGCTTTTGCAGCAGCGTAGTTTGCCTGACCAACATTTCCCATCATGCCGGCAACAGAAGCGATATTGATAATTCGTCCATTACCAGCCTGCATTAACGGTTTTAAAGAATACTTGCACATCGCCCATACACCCTTTAAATTGGTTTCAATGACTCGATCAAATTGGGCTTCTGACATTCTTAACATAAGCGTATCATCAGTAATACCAGCATTATTGACAACCACATCAAGTCTTTGGAAGGTATTCACCGTCGTTTGAATTAATTTTTCAGCTTCTGCAACTTGACTCAAGTTTGCTTGAACAGCAAGGGCTTGTCCACCCATGTCTTGAATTTGTTTGACTAAATCTTGTGCGGCTTGTGCGGAAGAGTTGTAATTTACAACAATTATAAAACCATCTTGTGCAAGTTGAAGACTAATTGCTAAACCAATCCCCGTTGCACCACCCGTCACAATGGCAACTTTTTTTACATCATTCATGCAAGTAGCTCCTTCACTAATGATAAATCTTGTTGACCGTTATATGAAACTACTTTAGCATCTGGAAGAATCTTTTTCACCAAACCTGCAAGAACTGTACCTGGGCCAATTTCAATAAATGTATCAATTTGTTGAGATGATAAATAACGAATTGAATTTTCGAATTGAACCGAAGATTGAACTTGCTGCACTAAATATTGGGGTAGATCAGAAAGTTGTGGAAGAGGTTTACCAGTCCAATTAAAGATCATTGGAATTTGACTCGGTTGAAAATGAATCGTTTGAAATGCATTCGCTAATTGTTGAGCTGCATCTGACATTAATGGTGAATGAAATGCACCCGATACATTCAATGGGATTGCTCTTTTTGCCCCATTCGAAGTTGCCAGTGCCATCACTTCTTTAACAGCAGGTTCATGACCTGAAATCACCAGTTGGCCAGGGCAATTATAATTGGCAATCATCACTTGATGTTGCGGTTTACTAACTTGTTTACATATCGATTCTAAACTTTCAGTTTGCATGCCAATAATCGCGGCCATGGTTCCAGGATTTGAGCGACTTGCAGCTGCCATAGCATTGGCGCGAATTTGAATCAATTGTAATGTTGAAGCTAAGTCGAGATGACCTGAAATGTGTAAGGCGGCATATTCTCCAAGTGAAAAACCAATTAAATACTGAGGTGTAATTGGAAATAATTGTTGTAATTGTCGGTAATATAATAATGAGGTTGCCAACAGGGATGGTTGGGTATATTCCGTTTGATTTAAACCGGGAATTTCACCGCTTAAAATATGCTTTAAATCGAAAGAAATATGATGTTGAATCTTTTGAAAATAATCTTTTAAATCGGGTGTTTGTTGAAGTGCAGATAGTCCCATGCCAACCGATTGTGCACCTTGTCCTGCAAATAAGACTGCAAAACGCTTCATAGATTAATTAACGCTCCACCCCATGTTAAACCTGCACCAAAACCAACTAACATGAGTTTATCTCCGGGTTGTAATGGAGACATAGCGACATATTCATCAAGCGCAATTGGAATTGATGCGGCGGATGTATTTCCGTAATGTTCTAGGTTCAAGAAGAATTTATTGAGAGGTAATTTCTTTAATTCTGCGACACCTTCAACAATTCGATAATTAGCTTGGTGAGGAATAATTTTTGTGACCATATCTAAGCGACTACCATCTAGTTCCAATAAGCGATTGATGGATTTTTCAATAGCATTAATCGCGAATTTAAATACTCTTCTACCTTGCATTCTTAAGACTTCTTTGACCGATAAAACATCTTCCATATCACCTTCAGATGCCGTATAAAATGAAACCGTTTGATGAGGTTGACCACGTCCCACGAGTAAGGCTCCTGCACCGTCACCAAATAAAATACACGTGTTACGATCTGTATAATCCATAATTTTCGTTAGCGTTTCTGCACCAATGACTAAAATGTGTCGATACTT
>JBDLRZ010000076.1:0-22490 GCA_039799785.1 Bacillota bacterium
TGATCACCCTTATTTGATTGTTTTGGTTTTGGAATAGATGTACTTGGCAAGATATCCGCTGAGATACATACCAGTTGCTACCTGTAATTCTACTATATTGGGATTCGTTTTAACTGAATAGACATAAGGATTTTTTTTATTTAAGTAAAAGATAGAGATTAAGGCAAAAGAGGTTCCGGTTGCTTTGGCGGTTTTAATCGCTATTTTTTTGATGTCTTGGGGTGTTTCGATTTGCTTTAAGTATTCTTTCCCGTTTAGCAAAACAACTTCAACACCCGAAATCACACGTTTGCCCATCACAAGAATTTTAAAGAGTTGTCGGTCTTGCTGAGGTACATACGCTTGAACAATAAGGGGTTGCATGCCGATTGGTTCTAATACTTTGACTAATTCTTTTTCATCACGAACAAAATAGATCTTTTCATTCAATTGTGGATATCGATTCTTAACTAACACTGGATAGTGAATATCGTTCATCATCTCTTTCACTTCTTGAATCGATTGCATTAAATTTACATTGACCGAGTAAGGTAAAGCAATCGTTGCCGGACTTGGAATCAATGCGTTTCTTAAGGTAATGGAAAGTAAAGCCCGGTCCATCGATAAGTTGATGGCGCTACTATCATTAAAGACTTTCATTTGTTGGTCTGTTTCTAAGAATTTAGCGATTTGAGGGTCGCTATCTAACAGCACCGCAAATTTAAAAAAACCTTTGTTAGTGGTCTCAATTAATCGATTTAAGTCTGTGGAAGGGACGGCGATGAGTTTAAGTTTAAATTTTGCAAAAGCATCAATTAACAAACCAAGTTGTGTGGATTGTTCAGCCCTACCGGGAATATGACGATAAATCATCAAGCCATTCATGGATAATATTTTACACGATTTAAATGGGGTTTTGACTATTCTCATAGAATGACTTACTATGAAAGTAATCTATGAAGCAAGCAAAAGACACAATCAAGATTGTTGTCACCGATATCGATGGCACCTTATTTTCTCATCAAACAAAAGTGATGCCTGTTTCCGCCATAAAAGCAATCCAATCCCTACAAGCAAAGGGCATTAAAGTCTTTTTAGCATCGAGTCGAAATCGTTATCTAATTCACAAACTAGGGATTTTAGATTCCATTAAACCAGATGGTTTGATTACGATGAATGGGGCGAACGCCATCATTGATGGAAGAATCATTCATCGTTATCCACTTCCAGAATCTGAAGTTGATGCCTTAATTAAGTTTTCTAAACGTTTAAAATTTGGCCTTACCTTAGTGGAAGAAAATGGTGGTCATATTAATTATGTCGATGAACGTGTGATTCAATCTCATGAAAAATACGGTACACGATTTCCTCAACCACGAACCTTTCCAGATCATTATGACCGCAAGATTTATCAAGCGATTGCCTTTTGTGATGAAGTGGATGAAAGCTTATTTTTACCTCACCTTAAGTTATGTAAATCCGCAAGATGGGACACTTATGCGGTTGATATTATGCCGATGGATTCCGATAAGGCAAAAGGAATTCTTGCCGTGTTAGAACACTATGGATGGAAACCTGAAAATGTCATGGCGTTAGGTGACGCACCCAATGATATGGAAATGCTCGAATTTGCAGGGATATCCGTTGCAATGGGTAATGGAAAAGAAGAAGTGAAGAAAGTGGCAGATTATGTTACCGAAACCGTCGATGAAGATGGTTGGGCAAAGGCGATGAAACACTTCGGTTTAATCGATTAATTATTTGTGATAAGGATGACCTTTTAAGATGGTCATACTTCGATAAAGTTGTTCTAAAAGCATTAAGCGAAACAGTTGATGGGGGAAGGTTAAATCCGAGAAACTCCATTTTTCATTTGCAATGTTCCGAATGGATTGATCAATGCCGTGAGATCCACCAATCACCATGACCAACTGACTTGTCTTTAATTGGAGTGATTCAATTTTTTTCGCCATTACTTCACTCGAGAGTTTTTGACCTTGTATGTCCAATAGAACGAGATAGCCATTATTTAGGATTAAATTTTTAATTTTTAAACCATCCGCATGTAATGCTTTTGTGATGTCTTCCTCACGATCAGTTTTAATGGGTGTTTCAGGAATGTCATGAATCGATAATTCAACCAATGGTAAAAGGCGTTTTTTGTATTCTTCGATACCTAAACTTAGGTATGTGTCTTTGATAGAGCCAACCGCAATTAATTTAATCTTGAACATATGATTAGTCGCCACCCACAACAACATCAAATTGTTGGGTTAATTCTATTTTAAATTTTGTTGTGAGTAAACGACGTTTTCTTAATACCTTTTGATATGTTTCTAAGGCTAGTTCTGGGGTGTTCGCCTCTTCACTGATGTGGGCTAAGTATACGGATTTTGTATTCTCACCTATCATTTCAGAAAAGAACATCGCACTATCTTCGTTTGAAAGGTGGCCGCTATCGCCGAGAATTCTTACTTTTAAATCTTGGCTTCGATTGGTTTGTAATAACATCTTCACGTTATGATTGCTTTCAAGAATGTAGTGATGTTTATTCTTCATTAATTCAATATTCTTCTCTGATATGTATCCTGTATCAGTCATATAAACCAAAGAAGATTCTCCATCTTCAATGACAAAACCTAATGGATTTCGAGCATCGTGAGAAATCGCTAACGGCGTCACTTTGATGTGTTGAATATAAATGGGTTCATATGGGGTGAGTTCTTTACCCTGCAAAACTGCCATGGTTCCTTTAGAAGCATAACGAATTTCTTGAGGAAAGAAGTCTTTTCCCATCGCGTGATCACTGTGTTCGTGGGTGAACAAAACGGTTTGTACTTGTTCCATAAGATATGGCGTTTTTGCAAAGGTTTCCTTGAGTCTAGTCTTGGTTAAACCCGCATCAATGAGTAAAAGATAACCACGGCTCTCCACTAAGGTTGCATTACCTTTGGAGCCTGAGGCAAGGATATAAAATTTCATTATTCTTCGATATCAGGAGCGCCGTGTTCTTGACGAATTTGTTTTAATCTCGATTCGTAATCTTCACTTGGGTTATCAAAACGACCAAAGTTCTTAAAGAATAGAAGTGGAACAATTCCTGTTTTACCATTTCGGTTCTTGGCAATGATAATTTCAACAAGCTCAGCATATTCACCAACTTCTTTGGTTAATGCTTCAACCTTTTCTCTTTCTTCTTTAAAGCGTTTCTTTTCATCTTGGGTGACGTTCTTACTAAATCCAAGGTTTTTATAGTAACCAGGGCGATACATTAAAAAGACCATATCAGCGTCTTGTTCAATCGCACCTGATTCACGTAAATCTGATAGATAAGGACGTTTATCGTCTCGTGAGTCAACTTGTCGAGATAATTGGGAAATCACTAACACAGGGACTTTGAGATCGCGCGCAAGTTCTTTAAGGGCTCTAGAAATGTTGGAGACTTCGACTTGGCGTGATTCAATACGCTTTTCACCTGTGGTAATTAGACCAATATAATCGACAACGATTAAACCTAAATCATCATGAGCAGCTTTTAACTGACGTGACTTGGCAAGGATATCAATCAATTTGATACCGGGTGTGTCATCAATAAATAATTTGGTATTACCAATATTCTTAATCGATTGACCGACCGTAGCCTTTTGTGCTGCGTTTAAGAAGCGTGTACCCGTTTGAATATTGTCGAGTGAGACAGTCGCGTCGGTAGCAATCAATCGTCTGACGAGTTGTTCAGAAGGCATTTCTAAAGAGAAAACGGCAACTGAAATAGAATTCAATTTGACAGCGTTATAGGCTAAGTTAAGAGCAAAGGCAGTTTTACCAACCGATGGGCGAGCAGCAATAATGGTCATTTCACCTTTTTGTAAACCGTGGGTATAGTCATTCAGTTTTTTATATCCAACATCAACACCCGTAAGTCCATCTGCTCGTTGGATAACTTTTAATTCAGCTTCAACGCGTTGAGAAACTTCCAAAGCGGTTTTAAACTTATCGATTCGTCGTCTTTCTGCAACCGTTCTTAAATCGTTTTCGGCTCGTGCTAAAAATTGATTAATTTCATCAATTTCTTCGGTTTCATAGGTTTGTCTAATCTTATCAATCATCGATAAGTAGTCTCTTAATAGTTTGTTGTCTTGTAAAATGACCAAATAAAAATCAAGGTTTGATAACGAGATTACAGATTCTAAAAGTTCTTTTAAGTATTCAATACCACCGGCATTGACGGATTCTTTCATCAATCCTAATTCTTCAAGGACGGTCTGAATATCAACGGGTAAACGTTTATCAAATAAATTACGAATGGCTTGATACACCAATTGATTAGGCGCTGATTGACCATAAAAATGATCAACCGTAACCGTGTTGATGCATTGCGCAAGTGCGGATGAATTGGTCATCATCGCACCTAGCACAATTTTTTCAGCTTCAATGTTATGGGGAAGCGGTTTTGCCATGACCTATTTACTTTCTGTGACGTGAACGGTAACTGTACCAACGACACCTTTATGTAATTCTATCTTAAGTCTTGTAAATCCGAGTGCATTAACCAAATAGTGATCAATAAATTTACGTTTATCAATCGTTAATTGGTGTTTTTCTTTAAGTTCTTCAACAATTTGTTTTGTGGAAATGGTACCAATCATTCTGCCATCACCAGCAATTTTAGCCTTAAATTCAAGAGTAATCGAGGCAAGTTTGCCCACCAGTTCTTGAGCTTCGGCAATTTTTTGATCTTCGATGTTTTTTAATTGTTGTTGTTGTTCATCTCGAATTTCTTTGCCACGTTCTGTTAATGCAACCGCTAATTTATTGGGAAAAAGATAATTAGCAGCATACCCATTCGCCACTTCAATTTCTTGGTCTTTTTTACCAATGTTTTTCACGTCTTTGAGCAAGATAACTTTCATGATTAATTTCCTTCTTTGGTTTGCATTTCTCGAGCGCGTGTTAAATATTCTTTGAGTGTTTCTAACACTCTTGCCTTGACGGCTTGAATGGGTTCTACAACTTTGGTTTCGTAACCGGCTGCAGTGTAATGGCCACCACCACCAATTTTTTCCATTAACATCGCGACGTTGATACTTCCATCACTCCGGCAAGAGACTTT
This sequence comes from Bacillota bacterium, assembly GCA_039799785.1. Classification (GTDB taxonomy): domain Bacteria; phylum Bacillota_I; class Bacilli_A; order RFN20; family CAG-826; genus UBA970. The sequence goes on from JBDLRZ010000076.1 coordinate 5,090, forward strand.
AGTATACCCATTGGGTGTGACTTTGCCAATGACAATAGCGGCCTTGATGCCACGCATGTCCATGATGGCGTTAGCAACTTTTGCGATAAGTGCAGATTCATTTTGAATAATTTCGTCTTCATTAAAGGATGCAAGGAGGATATCGCTTTGAATGCTTTCAGCAGAAGAAGTGACACGGTTGATAATCAATAAGTCGTTATAGTCTTCTTTCAGTAATTCGTGAGCTTTGTTGGTGTCTGCACCCTTTTCAATTAAGAATCTTGAAGCATCAAAGGTTCTAGGACCAACTGATTTTAATTTATAAAAGTTTGTGTCGAGGTAAATACCTGACAACATAATGGTTGAAATCAAAGAGGGTAATTTAAATTCAAATGATTTGAAGTATTTGTTATGGAGGATGATATCTACAACCAATTCAGTTGCACTCGATGCAGATGTATCGATAACAGGTTCCATTGTGACTTTGGCAATAAATTCATCGGTACGTTTATGGTGATCAATCACAATGGTAGGGATATCCTTATCTAGAATTTGATTTCCCATCACTAAAGAAGGACGGCTGACGTCAACAACCACAATTAAATCTTGGCTTGTGACCTGAGCAATTGCATCTTCTGATTTAATGAAAATTTGTTTATTCTCAGTTGGGGAAAATTCACCTGATACGGCTTGTCTTGCTCTTTTTTCTGAGAAGGCGTAATCAAAAATAATTCTACTTGGAATTTTAAGATGTTCACAAATCGCACGTACACCGAGAGCAGAACCAAGGGCGTCCATATCTGCATCCAAGTGACCGACGATATAAACGTTTTTAGCTTCTAAGATAATGCGTAAAATTTTATCGTTACGTTCTTTGATCCGTTGAGCTGTCTTCATTTCGTTTTCTTGACTCAAGCGGTAACCACCAAAGAATTGTTTTTTGCTATCTTCGTCGATGATGCCTTGGTTTCCACCACGAGCAACCGCTAATTCAAGCGCTTCAACCGCGCGTCCATTGAGCTTTGTGTAATCGTCACTCGTCCCTAATGCCATCCCAATAGAAATGGTGATTTGTCTTTCTTTTTGTCGATCAATCGCAAAAACGTTTTCAACAATTCGATACTTATCTTCTTTCATCTTGTTGAATGCTAACACAGGACCAATTAAAAAATAGGAATCACTGCGAATTCGTTGAATGACAAATCCAAAACCTGAAAAATAAGCAATGATGGATGAACGAATTTTGGAAATATAGTCACTCTTTTCATCGAATGCAGGAGCATTTTCTTCATAGTTATCGAGCACAACATATCCGACAACCGGGCTTTGGTTACGATTGATTAACAATAAGTCTTCATAGGACGTGATGTCTTTAAGGATAAACATCCGTGAGGTCGTTAGAAATTTAACTTCAAATACTTTTCCAGAAAGGACGAGTTGAACACTGGTTTTGATACCTTGTAGTAATGGGGATAACTCTTTCTTCCACTCATGAATATTGGTTTCAACAAGGTTTGGTTGAAGATCTTGAATGACTTCATTGACCCAAATCACCTGATCATCTTGGTCTAATAAAATGATACCTAATCCTGCATATCGATATGCTTCTGGGATATCAGAACCTAGTAAATCGGCAGTTTTTAAATCCTTCTTTTGTCGGTTGCTTAAAATGACTGCTAAGAAAGAAAGCATATAGACAACATTAAAAACAAAAAGCCCAGCAACAAGTGCAAAGATGACAGCATAAGTTAAGATGTTTTGAATACCCAAAAGATCGTAATAATAGAAGACAATAAGCCCTGCTATCAATAACAATTCAAAAAATAATACGAGTAATGTGGTTGTCCGAAGTTTTGAGAGTATTTTAATCATATTCCTTAGAAAATTATATATGAAAAATCGATGCAAGTCGCATCGACATTTCAAGAAAAAAAGTCCCGTAAGGGACTTTTAATTAATCCATTAAGAATGGAATAAGTGACATGAATCTAGCGTTTTTAATGGCGACTGCTAATTCACGTTGGTAACGGGCATTAGTGCCAGTGACACGGCGAGGAGCGATTTTACCGTTTGGGGTAATGAAGCGTTTGAGTAATTCCACATCCTTATAATCAATATGTTTGATGTTATTGGTGGTGAAGTAGCAAACTTTCTTCTTTGGACGCATTTTCTTAAATGCCATAGATGAAGTTCCTTTCTTTAGAAGGGGAGATCGTCATCGACGATATCGATACTTTCTAAATTTTTATTGTCGTCTTTTTCAAGTTGTGGTGTGGGATTAGGTTCGGCGTTTGCGCCTGGACCGGTTCCTTTTGAATCTAAGAATTGAACGGTATCCGCGATGATTTCTAAGGCACTGCCTTTGCGACCATCTTTGGTTTCATAGTTTCGTTGTTGGAGTCTACCTTCAACACCAATTAAGCTTCCCTTACGAGTGTATTTTGCTAAGTTATCCGCTGTATTACCGAAGGTAATGCAGTTGATAAATGAAGCAGTTTTAGGTTCGCCAGGTTTTGTGCGGTTATCAATAGCAACCGTGAAGGATGCAAAGCTATTGCCGGCAGCAGATTTTCTTAATTCTGGGTTTTTAGTCAAACGACCAACGATGACAGCGCGATTAATCATAGGTTAAACCTTCCTTATTGTTCAGGATCAACGATGATTAAATGACGTAATAGTGCATTGTTAATCTTTGCAAGACGGTCAAATTCTTTAACCGCTTCCGCTGATGCTGTTGCTTTCACAACGACGTAATAGCCTTTACGTTGCTCTTTAATTTCATAAGCAAGGTCACGAGATCCCCATTCGTTTACGTTGGTGATTGTGGCACCATTGGACGTTAAAACTGCGTGGACTTTAGCCACTTCAGCTTTACGGGTTTCTTCGTCTAAGCCATCACGCACAATGTACATGATTTCGTACTTTCTCATAAAGCACCTCCCTCTGGACATTCTGGCTCCCATTCACTGGAAGCAGAGAGTATATGAATAGCCTTCACGCTATACGTAAAGAGTATAAGGGACACTCTCTTTGATGTAAAGAAAAAATGCTTTATTATCGTCTCCTTAAGTGTAAATAGTGAAGTTTAATAGAATTTAGTTACTTTGTTTTTAAAGTTGGGAATAAAATCACTTCACGAATGGAGCTTTGGTTGGTCAGGAGCATGACAAGACGATCAATACCGATACCGATACCACCAGCAGGAGGCATGCCAAATTGTAAGGCTTCAAGGAAATCAATATCGTTTTCAGATGCTTCCTTATCTCCTCTTGCTTTTGCAGCAAGTTGAGCTTGGAAACGTTCTTCTTGATCCAAGGGGTTATTTAATTCTGTAAAAGCGTTTGCATACTCAGAACCATCAATAAAGAGTTCAAAACGTTCTGTAAATCTATCATCCTTACTTTTTTTAGCAAGGGGACTGATTTCCAATGGATGACCTGTCACAAACGTTGGTTGAATGAGTTTCTTTTCGCAGAAGGTTTCAAAGAATTTATTAATAACATAACCTACCGCATTCTCATGCTTTTCTAAATGGATGTTGTGTTTGTCGGCAAGGGCTTTCGCTTGTTCAAATGTCATTGGTGTAAAGAAATCGATACCGGTGTGCTCTTTAATAAGGTCCACCATATGAACGGAACGGAATGGTGGTTTTAATGAAATGGTTTTTTCACCCCAAGGAAGGTCATAACTACCTGTCAACTTAAGCGCTAAGCTTGAAAGTAAGTTTTGAGCAAGGTTTTGCATATCGGATAAATCACCATAGGCTTGATAGGCTTCAATCGTGGTGAATTCTGGATTGTGTCGTGTGTCGATACCTTCATTTCGAAATAAACGACCAATTTCATAGACCCGTTCTAATCCACCAACAAGTAATCTTTTTAAGGGAAGTTCGGTTGCAATTCGTAAATAAAAGTCTCTGTCCAAGGCGTTGTGATGGGTGACAAAAGGACGTGCGGATGCACCTCCAAGTGTGGATTGAAGCATACTCGTTTCAAATTCAACATAGCCTTGTTCATCCATATGTTGTTGAATCAAACGCATAATTTTTGGTCGCATGAGCGCCACCTTGCGGGCTTCTTCGTTGACAATTAAATCAACGTAACGACGACGGTAACGTTCTTCAACATCACTCAATCCATGATATTTTTCAGGAAGCGGTCTTAATGCTTTAACAAGGTGTGTGTATGTTTTTGCTTTGACTGTAATTTCACCAGTTTTGGTGAGCATGAGGGTTCCTTGAACGCCAACAATATCACCTAAATCCGCAAGTTCAAAAATACTATAGGATTCATCACCAATGACATCTTTTCGAATATAGGCTTGGATCGTACCTAGTTTATCTTGAATGGTGATAAAACTTGCTTTACCCATATTGCGAAGAAGAACGATTCGACCGGCAACAGAGGTTTGAATACTAGCAGCTTCTAATTCATCGTGGGTTTTACCTTCTGCTATTTTTTTTACTTGTGTGGAATGATGTGTGGTTAAAAACTTTTGACCAAATGGATCAATCCCTTTATCTATTAGTTTTTGAAGCTTTTCTCGTCGGACAATCTCTTGGTCTGTTAGCGCCATAATTATGCGTCCTTGTCTTCTTTCTTTTTCGTTATCTTTTTGGTTTTTTCTTCAACGGGTTTATTTGCTAAGACAGTGGAAATTTCTTCAGCGGTGATGGTTTCTTTTTCAAGAAGTGTTTTGGCAATCAAGATCACATCTTGTTTCTTTTCGGTAAGAATGCGTCGAGCTTCTTCGTGAGCATCATCGATAATTTTTCTTACTTCTTTATCGATTTCAAAAGCAACTTGCGTTGAGAAGTTCTTTTGGGTTGAATTATAGTCTCTACCTAAAAAGACAGAACCGGTATTGGATTCATATTGAATTGGTCCTAACGAACTCATCCCGTATTCGGTAACCATCATTCTTGCAATCCTGGTTGCGACTTCGATATCGTTTTGTGCACCAGTGGAAACATCACCAAAGAAAATTTCTTCGGATGTACGACCACCTAGGTAGCCAATGATTCTGGCTTCGAGTTGATTTTTGGTCATTAAGAAACGATCTTCTTCTGGGGTCATCATGACATGGCCACCCGTTCTTCCACGTGGAACGATGGTGATTTTTTGAACCTTATCAGAGAATTTTAAATTAAGACCAATAATCGCGTGACCGGCTTCGTGGTAGGCCACCACTTCGCGTTCATGTTCAGACATGCCGCGTGAACTTTTTGCAGGTCCTGCAATGCGTCGATCAATTGCTTCATCAATATCTTTAAGTGTAATGAGTTCTCGGTTGCCACGAACTGCAAGAATAGCGGCTTCATTCATGATATTGGCAATATCTGCACCTGAAAAACCGACTGTTCTTCTAGCTAAATTATCAAATTCAACGGTTGGATCTAATTTTTTATTACGGGAGTGAACTGCAAAAATAGCTGCTCTACCCTTTCGATCTGGAAGATTGACCGTAATTTGACGATCAAAACGACCCGCTCGTAATAGGGCTGGATCAAGAACGTCTTCACGGTTCGTTGCCGCGATGACAATAATTCCGGAGTTGTCTGAAAAACCGTCTAATTCAACGAGTAGTTGGTTTAAGGTTTGTTCACGTTCATCGTTACCGCCACCCATACCTGCGCCACGTTGACGACCGACTGCATCAATTTCATCAATGAAAATTAAGCAAGGAGCATTTCGTTTAGCTTGACGGAACATATCACGAACACGTCCAGCACCAACCCCGACAAACATTTCAACAAAGTCTGAACCTGAAATAGAGAAGAAAGGGACGCCCGCTTCACCCGCAACCGCTTTGGCAAGTAAGGTTTTACCCGTTCCTGGGGGACCCACTAATAAAACACCGCGTGGTAATTTAGCTCCTAATTTTGTGAATTTTGCTGGCGTTTTAAGGTATTCAACAAGTTCAACTAATTCTGCTTTTTCTTCTTCGGCGCCGGCAACATCACTAAATTTAATTTTTGAATTATCTTCCCTACGCGCTCTGGAGCGATTAAATTCAAGGGCTTTATTATTTGTGTTATTAACGCTTGCGTTCATTCTCGAAAAGATAAATAAGAAGACGAGTGCAGAACCACCCACCACAAAGATAGTAGGACCCCATGCATCAAACCAATTGGTTTCAAAGGCGTTATTGGTGTTCCAAATTTGGGCATAGTAAAAACCTTGTGTAGGATCGTTTTCATCAATCAATCTTGTGCTTAACGCTTCGTCAACAGCGTCTTTAATAAAGGTGTTGCTGGTTTCGAAAGTTGCAGTGAAATAAATCGTACTACCTTCTTCACTGACATAGTTTCCCGAAATAACGGTAACCGTTTCTCTTTCAGTTGTGGTGATTTCCTTGATGTCTGCAGTTTGTAAAAAATTACCTAAGTTCGTCGCTGGGATGGCAACGGTTCCAACTGGATTAGAAAAAAAGACCAACCATACAAAAGCGAGGACAGCAGTTGCCATCATAATGTATGGAAATAAATAATTTATAAAGGTGTTCGGTTTTCGATTCATGATTACTCCTTAATCAGTGAGGATATAGAGAAAATTATACACGATATATCCTCGTACCATGATTATATTCTATTCTAAAATCTCTAACCAATTGTTCGCTTTAGAATCATGATTTTTTCGGTATCGAGGTAGCAGAAGAATATCACCCTTAAGGTTGGTAAAGACTGGCCATACCCTTCTTAAAAATAGTGGCATTTTCCAATCAATCGCCAAACGACGGAAGGGTTTTGCATAGGTTTTGATTTTAAGTACATCGTTAGGCTTACAAGAACGAAGGATAAGTGTTTCAGGAAGTTCTTTTAATCGATCAAGATGAATCGTCAATAATGAAAGCTTGATGGTTCCTTGAGGATTGTTAAATCGATAGGGTTTTGTATCTTGGTCTTTGATTAACCAAACTTTGTCGTAAGCTTTTTCAAGGTGCCAACCCTTTGAATAAGGCATCACGATATTTGGTTTGTTGGATCTTAGAATTAAATCCATTTTCTTTAACCAGGTTTCTGTAATGGGCGTATGAATGCCTCGAGATTGACTTAATAAAATCCAATACAAAAACTGGGTTAAAGTATCCCATTTCATGTAGGTGGTGGTGGATATAGAGTTTTGAGGAATCCATCTTTGTAATGATTGAATGATGTTTTGTCGAAGGTGGTTTTCTTTTTGGAATGTTAATCGTTTTTGATTCTTTTCTGAGGCTGAAAGTGAATGCAATTGAGATCGAATACGGTTTCGTTGATAAATCAGTTTGGTGTTACTTTGGTCAGTCATATAGGGAATTTGATATTCGGCACAATGGTCCATTAAGTCTTGTTTGGTTGCACCAAGCAAGGGTCGATATACGTTGATGCCTTCCCAATGTCCAACTGGGCGAATGCCAAAGTATTCATACAACATCGATCGTTGATGTTGCATGATTGCGGTTTCCAAATCATCATCTTGATGGTGGGCGGTTAAAATGCCTTCTGCTTGTAAGGTTGCTGCGAGTTCTTTAAAGAAGTCATAACGAATCTTTCTTGCTTGTTCTTGTAGGTTTCCTTTTGGAAAAGAAGAAACATCTAAGACATGAAGAGGCACATCATGTTGCAAACAATATTGTTTGAGTTGCGATTGTTCAAGATCGCTTTCTTTTCTTAAGTGATAGTTAACGTGGGCGACTTCAATCTTAAAATGTTCTTGTTGTAGAAGGTGTAAAAGTGCCATTGAATCAGGGCCAAAGGACACTGCAACAATATAGGTTTTTTCTTTATCGAGTAGGTTTAGGTTGAGGAATGGTTTCATAATTTTGGATCGGGTTTAAAACACGAATTTTAACCGTGTGGTCTTTAAAATAAATGTCGATGATGTCTTGGGGTTTGACTTCATAACTGGGTTTGGTGAGTTGATCATTGACCCGAACTCGATTTTTTTCAATCGTTTCTTTGGATAAAGATCGACGCTTAAGCACCCCAATTTGTTTTAAATATAAATCTAATCGCATAAGGTTAGTTTAATCCTTTTTGCTGAGGTTATCGTAAGTTTGTACAATCCCACGAATTAAATCCATCAACATCGTAAACCAATCACCTGTTTTATTTAAACGAATACGAAGAATGCGATTCGCATAATTCACTTTTAATGCGTGGACATGTTGTTGAATGTGTTGAAACAATAACGTCCCTGATTTGTTCAGGTTGGTAAAGGCTTCACTACAGAAAACATCGATATAAGCTTTGGTTTCTTGCCAAGACCCCACTGCAGGATGATGGGTCAGTAAATCAAAGTGACGCTTTTTGAGGAGGTTTTGAACTTGATCGGGTAAGCGACCATATAGATCGCGTATGTAACTTTCAATGGTTTGCAGTTCATCAAAATCTTTAGCAGATTCAATGGATTGATATAACTCGACTTTATCTTCTGTCTTCGCATAGGTTTCTGGAATATAAGCATCAATCATCAGTGAAGGAGGTGGTGTAACGGGTGGTTTAATGATGCCTGTTTTCTTTTCTTCAATCGCTTCGTTTAATAATTGTAAATACATATCAAGACCAACTGTGTCGATAAAACCTGCTTGTTCTGGTCCTAAGATATCGCCCGCACCTCTGATCATTAAATCGCGTTGGGCAATCTTATATCCACTTCCAAGTTCAGTAAATTCTTGGATGGCCTTTAAGCGTTTGGCGGCTTGTTCATTAAGACGTTCCGCTTCTTCATACAGTAAATACGCATAAGCGATACGGTTACCGCGACCCACACGTCCTTTGATTTGGTATAACTGGGATAAGCCAAAATTTGCAGCTTGTTCAATGATAATTAAATTGGCGTTTCCAACATCAATCCCGTTTTCAATGATGGAAGTACAGACTAAAAGATTGATGTTGCCATTATAGAAATCAACCATCACATCTTCAATTTCATTTTTTTCCATTTGTCCATGGACGACACCCACACGACTACCTTTAATCTTGGTGTTTAATTGCGAGGCCACAAATCCAATATCTTCAACGCGGTTATGAAGGTAATAAACTTGGCCTTCTCTTGCGAGTTCACGTTCAATCAATTCCTTAATAATTAAAGGATCGTGGCGCATCACATACGTTTGAATAGGGACGCGGTTGAGAGGCGACGTATTAATTTGAGAAAGTTGACGAATGCCTAGAAGTGATATTTGTAGCGTACGTGGAATGGGTGTTGCACTCAGGGTTAAAACATCAACATTTGTTTTTAATTCCTTGATATTTTCTTTTTGTTCAACACCAAAACGTTGCTCTTCGTCCACAATTAATAACCCTAAATCTTTGAAGGTAATTTCTTTACTTAATAAACGATGTGTACCGATCACAAGTTGAATGGTTCCGGCTTTAATTTGTTTGATATATTCTTTTTGTTTTGCTTCAGGAATTAATCGGGAAAAGATTGCAATGTTAATCCCAAAGGTTGCAAAACGATCAATGGCGCGTTCGTAATGTTGTCTTGCCAACAGTGTCGTTGGACAAAGGATGGCAACTTGTTTATGAGCATTAATGGCCTTAAATGCAGCGCGAAAGGCAACTTCTGTTTTACCAAATCCAACATCACCACATAAGAGGCGATCCATCGGGAATGGTTTTTCCATATCCGCTTTAATTTCAGTAACCGATCGTTGTTGGTCGGGTGTTAAATCATATGGAAATAATCGTTCAAATTGACCTTGAAGCTCATCATCGGCAGGAAAAGCAAATCCTTGGGTGACGGCTCGATTCTTATACAAGACGACTAAACGTTCTGCTAAATCATCGACTCTTTCTTTAATTCGCTTCTTGGTACTTTCCCATTCTTTTGATTGTAGTCTATGGAGTTTGGGTACGGCCCCTTCTTTACCAGAAAACTTTCTCACTAATTTGAATTGAGATAAGGGAACATAAAGGACATCCGTGCCAGCATACTGAATGTGTAAATAGTCTTTATGAAGGCCGTCAATTTCAATGGTTTTAACACCTAAATATTGACCAATACCGGAATACTCGTGAACAACATAATCACCGACAGTTAAATCTTCGTGAGAGGCAATGATGGTTGCTTCTTTATAACGAGAAAAATATTTTGAAGTCTTTTGTCGATAGCCAAAAAGTTCTTTACTGGTAATGCATGCAAATTTGAAATCAGGAATTTCAAAACCTTCTTCAAGATTGAGTAAAGTGATGGCAATGTTTTGATTGGGGATTTGCAATCCTTCTACAAGTTTGAATGTTTGTTTTAATTCTGTGAGTTGTGTGGTGAGTTGATCAAGTTGAGATTGTGTACTGACGGCAAATAATAGATGGGGATAAAGAGATAGTGCTGTTTTTAATGTCGTTTGTAACGCACTACTTTGACCTGTGCCAATGGTGATGGGTCTAATGGAAAGATGAAATCCTGATTCTGAAACGAACTCTTTGTTGTAAATATTCTTTGTGGTACTCAATACTCTTTCTATTGGTCGATACATTTGAAGGTGGGAAAGTTGTCGACCTGCGATCGATAATTCTTGGAAATAGGACCAACCTTCTTCCAGTAATAATTTGGCGGTGCTTTCAACTTGATCTTGGTTGGCAATCAAGGTGACTGCATTGGATTGGTAATCCAAAATTGAATAGTGTTGGGTTTGTGCAAATCCTAAATAGCGATAGTGTTGTGATGTGATTTGGTGTTGTTGAATGGATTGTAAATCACTCAACGTCATCGCTTCTAATTGTGAATACAGTTGCGGACCAATCAGTTTTAAGTCGCTGGCAAGCTGTGTCAGCATCTTGTGTTCAAGATCGCCTCTTTCTTCTGGGGTAAATAAAATATCACTTGCAGGAAGAATATCAACTTGATGAATTTGTTCAAAAGAGGTTTGATTGGCAATGTCGAAATAACGAATACTTTCAATTTCCTCACCAAAGAATTCAATACGGACAGGATGGGGTAAATTGACTGAAGCGATATCTAAGATGTCACCTCGAATGGCGAATTGTAACGAAGCATCAATTTTATTGACGCGTTGATAACCTGCTGCCACCAATAGTTTTTTAAGATGTGAAATCGAATGACTTTCTCCCGGTTTTAAACTTAACTTTAAACTCTCAACATATTTTGGGTTGGGTAAGTACTTAATAACACCCGCGGTATGTGTGATTAATATAAAGGGTTTGTTCGTTAATAATTGACTCATCACGTAGAGTCTTTGGGCCAGCATTTCTTTATTATTGGCAATTGTGTTTGCCCTTAAGAGTTCATCCACTGGGTAAAATAGACAATAAGCTTCACCAATAAAACCCGTTAATAGATCGTAGACTTTTTGGGCGTTATATAGATTTGAAGTCACGATATGAATGCTTTGTGGTTTTTCTAAGTAGGCTGCTGCAACGGTAAGTGCAATACCAATCGTATCGTCCAAATGAAAAAGCCCCTTTTTCGATAATAGGGGGGTGGTAATCTTGGTTTCTTGAATCGATTTAAATAAGGATTTCAGTCGGTATCACCTCGATTAAATTGATTCATCGCTTGGGAAAAATTAGTTTTGAGGAAAACCTCAATCGCCGAAACCGAGTCTTGAATCGCTTGATTGATCTTCGTTTGATCTTCCTTAGAAGGTGTGCCTAAAACATAATCTTTGCCTTTTTGTTCTAACGGCACTGCGCCAATACCAATCCGAATACGTTTAATTTCTTGGGTACTAAAAGTTTCAATAATATGCTGCATACCATTATGTGAACCACTTGACCCCGTCATACGAAGTCTAATCTTTCCTGGTTCTAAAGCTAAATCATCGTATATGATGACCATTTCTTGTGGTGAGATTTTGTAAAATTGAGACATTGCTAAAACGGATTGTCCACTTAAATTCATAAATGTAGTGGGTTTTAAAAGAATCACTTGGTCAGAAGTGTGCGATACATATTCACCTTGGAAGTTTGTTTTGAAATGGGAAAGGTTCCATTTTTTTGCCAATGCATCAATCACCATATAACCCATATTATGGCGAGTGTTGGCATATTCTTTTCCGGGATTTCCTAATCCTACAATCAATTTCACAGCTCAATATTCCTTGCTTAACTATCTTATCACGAGTGCTATACTTGAAACGAAATGAAGAAACTAAATTCAAACTTTATATCCTTATTTTTAAAGGGTTTAGCAATTGGAACAGCGGCGATTATTCCTGGAATTTCAGGTGGTACCATCGCCTTCATGCTAGGGATTTATGACAGCTTAATTGAATCGATCGTCAATATCAAAAAGAACTTTAAACAATCCATTAAAATCTTGATTCCAACCGGTTTGGGAATCGTTATTGCAATCGGCGCGCTCACCTTTCCGATGGGTCTTGCTCTCGAGTATGCACCCTTGCCAACCGTTGCTCTCTTTGCAGGTTTCATTGTCGGAAGTCTGCCCACATTAAGAAGAGCATTACCAAAAAGGTTTTCAACCAAGGATTGGATCTATGTTTTCATCCCAGCTTTAATAGCGCTTTTGTTGGGTGTCTTCTCTGTCGTGGGTGAATTAGATGCAAGTGTCATTCTCGAAGGTAATGCTTTGTTACCGAAATTAATTCTGATTGTGGTTGGGTTTTTAGGTGTGTCTGCATTTGTTGTGCCTGGTATTTCAGGATCGATGTTGTTGCTGACGATTGGTTTTTATGAACCCGTATTAAATAGCTTACAACGTTTAATTGAGAATGTTGTGAACATTGAAGGACTTGTTCCTGAAGTGATCAATTTTGCTCTATTAGGTATCGGTGCACTTGTTGGATTTATTGTCATTAGTTTATTAATGTCAATGTTATTTAAAAAGTATAAAGATCAAATTCATCTAGCCATCTATGGCTTTATTGTCGGTTCAATTGGGGCAATTTTTTACAACTATAAAATCGTTCCAATTTATGCGGATCTAAACTTCATTATGATTTTAATTTCATTCATTACATTATTTGTGGGTGTTAGCGTAAGTTACAGGTTAAACCAACAATATGCGGCTCGATAAATTCCTTGCCAATGCGGGCGTAGGCACCCGAAGTGAAGTGAAAAACTTGATCAAAATTGGTGTTGTGTTGGTGAACAATGAACTCATTCAAGATAGTGGTTTTGATGTGGACCCCGAACGTGATGTTATTTTGGTGGACGAATCTCCAGTTGCCTATCAGGAATATGTTTACCTGATGTTAAATAAACCCAAGGGTTATGTGTCTGCAAAAGAGGATCGAAAAGACCCAACTGCATTTAGTTTGATACAAGGTTATGAACACCGTGATCTCCATTTGGTGGGTAGGTTAGATAAAGACACAACAGGCTTGCTGATTTTCACCGATAACGGCCAATTAACGCACCACTTAACATCCCCTAAACACGACGTAGGAAAGACCTACCATGTCACACTTGATCAACCGATTGATAAGAAACTCATTCAAGTATTTAAGGATGGTTTTTCTTTGGGTGAAAAAGAAATGGTCAAAGCGGCTGAACTCAATCTATTACCTAATGACCACCAAGTTTCATTAAAGATTTATGAAGGAAAGTTTCATCAAGTGAAGAGAATGTTTTCTAAATTTGGATATCAAGTTTTAAATTTACATCGAGAAGCGGTGGGGGAATTAACCTTGGGCAATCTCAAAGAGGGTGAATTTCGTGAACTCACCAATATCGAAGTTGCGAAACTCAAATCGCTTTAATTTTAAAAAAAGAAGCGTATATTGTTATAAGTTATGATAAAAATATTTAGATTTGTCTTGCCGCTTTGGAAACGTCTAGTCTTAATTTCTTTAGGGTTTGCCGCGATGGCATTCCTGCAGTTACAAATTCCACGGAATGTTGGATTAATTACGAACTTAGTGTTAGCAGATGAACCAACATCAGAAATCCTCATGACAGGTTTGTGGATGTTACTATTATCCTTGGGTGTTATCGCCCTTGCGATAGGCAACGCTTTACTTAACTCCTCGATTGCAACGGGCTTTGCAAAGAATGTTCGAGATGCTGTCTTTCAAAAGGTCAATCAATTATCGCTTAGTGAATTTGAAAAGTTTGGTACCTCAAGTTTAATCACTAGAACCACGAATGACGTTCAACAAATTCAAGGTATCTTCTTATTCGGCTTAAGAATCATTATTACCACCCCTGTAACCTTGGTGACGGCGATTACCTTAACACTTGGTACAAATCCCTTACTTGTCTTCGTTTTTGCTGTATCTGTGCCCGTGATCTTTATCGCCATCGGTATTACCTTTAAGATTGCTTCTCCACTCTTTGAAAAAGTACAAAAGAAATTGGATCAATTAACTTTGGTGCTTCGAGAAAACTTAACCGGGGTACGCGTCGTAAGAGCGTTCAACCAAGAAAAGAAAGAAGCAAAACGATTTGCAGATGCAAACGAAGATTTAACACAAACCAATATGACGGTAAGTCGTACCATGTCCTATTTAAATCCATTCGTATCCATGATTTTTGATTTGACCTACTTATCAATTTTCTTTGTTGGATTTGCAACATTTGATGGTCAAGAATTGGTCCTTGGTGATGTCAATGTGGCATTTGGAGACATTTTGTCGACTGCTCAATATTCCAGCACCTTGATGTTTTCATTATTGATGCTTGCTGCCATTCTCATTATGCTACCAAGGGCTAGGGCGTCTGCTAAGCGTATTAACGAAGTCTTGGATACGCATTCATCGATTGTGGATCCTGCTAAACCAAAGACATCGAAAATGACAACCGGTAAGGTTGAATTCAAAGATGTGGTGTTCCAATTCAAAGATGCGCAACAACCAACCTTAAGACATATCTCTTTTACCGCAAAACCAAAACAAGTCACCGCGATTATTGGATCAACCGGTAGCGGTAAATCCTCCATTATCAATTTAATTCCACGATTCTTTGATGTGTCTGCAGGCCAAGTTCTTATTGATGAAGTGGATGTCAGAGACATGAAACAAACTGATTTAAGAAGTAAGATTGGTTTTGTTCCTCAACAAGCTTTACTCTTTACGGGTTCTGTTAAACAAAACCTTACCTTCGGTAAACCCAATGCAACCGATGAAGAAATTTGGCAAGCATTAGAAGTGGCACAAGCCGATCACTTTATTAAAAAATATCCTGAACAACTTAATGTGCAAGTTTCTCAAACCGGAAAAAACTTCTCTGGTGGACAAAAGCAACGCTTATCCATTGCAAGAGCATTGGTCAAGAAACCAGAAATCTATGTGTTTGATGATGCCTTCTCTGCCTTAGACTATAAAACCGATATTCGCTTAAGAAACCGATTAAAGAGTTACACCGATTCTGCAACGGTGATTATTGTGGCCCAACGCGTTAGTACCATTATTGATGCAGACCACATCGTTGTCTTACATGAAGGACAAATTGTGGGTCAAGGTAAACATCAAACCCTACTTACCACCTGTGAGATTTATAAAGAAATTGTCTACTCACAATTAGATCCAGAAGAAGTGGAAAAGACATTAGCTTTAACCAAAAACGATATGAGTTTAGAAGGGAGTCAAACCTAATGGCAGGACCAAGATATGGCCGCATGGGCGGACTTACCGAAAACGAAAAACCAAAGAACTTTAAGGGCACGCTCCGTCGTTTGGTGAGTGATTTTAAACCTTATCAAGCGGCTTTAATTTTTGTTGCTATCATCATTACAATCTCCGTTGTATTTACCTTACTATCGCCACTTTATATCCGTGATATCTTAAATGATATTATTGCCAATCCTGCAATCTTTTTTGATGAGGTCAATGGATTCCTTGCTTTACGTTGGCCTGATATTCTGATGCGATTTGGCATCATCGTTGGTTTTTATTTCTTTTCTCATTTCTTTACTTGGTTATCAGAATTCTTATTAATTCCAATTTCAAACCGTTACTCATATAAGATTCGTCAATCATTCCAAGCCAAAATGGATCGATTACCCTTAGCGTTCTTTGATCGACAAACCTATGGGGAAATTCTTTCAAAAGGCACGAACGACGTCGATAGTGTCTCCCGTTCACTTCAAGGCATTTTAAGTTCAGTCTTAAGTTCGTTATTTATGTTTGTCGGAACCTTGATCATGATGTTTGTGACTAGTTGGCAATTAACACTTGTAGCTTTAGCAATCCTGCCTATTTCACTCTTTGTCACCATCTTTATTGCCAAGAATTCGCAAAAGCGTTTTAAAGCTTACTATGCAAAATTAGGCATGTTAAACGGATTAATTGAAGAAAACTATTCTGGTTATCGCATCGTTAAATTATTCAATAAAGAAAAAGAAACGGTCGAAAAATTCACAAACTTAAACGAAGAATTAGCGAAAGCTGATCGCATGTCTCAATTCTTTTCAGGGATTATTTTCCCTGCGATTAATTTTGTGAATAACCTTGGATTTGTCGGTATTGCAGTCGTTGGCGGTTTGATTGATAACATCGGTAACATGGTCGCGTTCTTTATCTTAGTGTCGTTATTTCAACGTCCATTCCAAATGCTTGGTCAAATCTCAAATATTATCCAATCCTCCATTGCAGCGGCAGAACGCATCTATAAAATCATGGATGAACCCGAACTTCCAGAACCTTCTAAAGAAGCAATTGAATCCAATGCAAATATCAAAGGTAAGATTGAATTCAAACAAGTTGCATTTGCCTATAAACCAGAACAACCTTTATTCACCAATTTAAATCTTCAAGTCAATCAAGGTGACACCATTGCTATCGTTGGACCAACCGGTGCGGGTAAAACCACATTAGTCAATCTGATGATGCGTTTCTATGAAATTCAACAAGGTGAAATCTTATTGGATGGAAAAAACCTCAAGGATTATAGTTACCCAGCATTAAGAACCGCCTTTGGTATGGTGCTTCAAGATACGTGGTTATTTAAAGGATCAATTCGTGACAACATCCGTTACGGTAAGCAAACGGCCACCAATGAAGAAGTGGAAAAGGCTGCTAAAGCAGCACTGGCGCATTTCTTTATTTCCACGTTACCAGGTGGTTATGACTTTATGTTAAATGAAGATGGCACCAATATCTCTCAAGGTCAACGTCAGTTGTTAACCATCGCTAGAGCAATCTTAATTCAACCTAAAATGCTCATTCTTGATGAAGCAACCAGTAGTGTTGATACGAGAACGGAAGCTTCCATTCAAACTGCTATGACTTCATTAATGAAGGGAAGAACATCCTTTGTGATCGCTCACCGTCTATCGACAATCAAGAGTGCAAAACTCATTCTTGTCATGAAAAATGGGGCAATCGTTGAAACTGGAAATCATGAAACCTTGTTAAAACAAAAAGGTTTCTATGCAGAACTTTATAACGCTCAATTTACCGGCAACAATCAAATCGACGCTAACTCAGAAGAAAAGTTCTAACGATTTAAGACCATCACATCAATCATCATTTCGGCTTTTGTCATCCCCGCGTGATGTGCTTTCATGTTTTTAGGCAT
>JBDLRZ010000077.1:0-26814 GCA_039799785.1 Bacillota bacterium
GTTGAAACATCCATTAAAAATGGTGCAAACACCATGATGATTTATACAGGTGCACCTCAAAATTCAATTCGCAAGCCTACTGAGATCATGAAAATACAAGAAGCCCATGAGCGCATGAAGGCTCAAGGCATGCCTTTGGATAAAGTCATTGTTCATGCCCCTTATATCATTAATTTAGGAAACACGATCAATCCAGATACTGCGACCTTAGGTGTGACTTTTTTAATTCGAGAATTATCAAGAGTTCAATCCTTGGGTTTTTCCACGCTTGTCCTTCATCCAGGTGCCCATGTAGGTGCAGGCAGTGAGGTGGCATTAGCAAGTATTAGTGAACGCCTCAATCAAGTATTTGCCGAAGATAAAACCAACGTTACCATTGCCCTAGAAACCATGGCAGGAAAAGGTTCTGAGGTTGGGATTCGCTTTGAAGACATTCGTTACCTTATCGATCATAGTGACCATCCAGAACGCCTTGGTGTCTGCCTTGATACGTGCCATATTCATGACGCCGGATATGATGTACAAGATGTAGAAGGTGTCATCAAGGCGTTTGATCAAATCATTGGCCTCGATAAATTAAAGGTGATTCACATAAATGATTCCAAAAATCCAAGAGGGGCCAAAAAAGACCGGCATGAAAATTTAGGTTATGGAGCGATTGGCTTTGAAACATTAAGCCGTTATGTACACCATCCTAAGCTTGCCCATCTCCCCAAAATTCTTGAAACACCTTGGGTGGATGAGATCACTCCCTATGCCAAAGAAATTGCCATGCTAAAAGCAAAACAATTTGTGCAAGGTTGGCGAGAAACACTAAAGTAAATACCATAGATTAATAGGCCGATGTATGCTATGCTATACAACGTGCTTTGGAGGATAAAAAGATGAGAGAAAGTTTTATGTTAAAGTGCACGGTTTGTGGTGAAGAAAACTACTTAGCGAGTAAAAATCGCAGAACCAAACCTGAAAAGATGGAATTAAAGAAATTTTGCAGTCGCTGCAATAAGCCTACCGTTCACAAAGAACGCAAATAATTTTTATTTGAATCTTAAGGAGGACTCAAGATGGTCAATGCAACAGAATTAAGACCTGGAAACCACTTTGAATTTGAAAAGAACATTTATACCGTAATTGATGTGAGTTTAAACAAAACAGCGATGCGGAAGATGGTCGTCAAAGCCAAAGTAAAAAACCTACGGACTGGTTCAATTACAGAAATGTCATTTTTAGGTGGAACTGATGTTGAAAAAATCACATTAGATAAGCGTAAAATGACCTATTTGTATGAGGCAAATGGTAACTTAGTTTTCATGGACAAAATTTCTTTTGATCAATTAGAAATTACCAGAGAAAAATTAGCCTGGGAAGTCAATTTTTTAGTCACAGAACAAGAAATTGAAATCTTGTTTTATGAAACAGAAATTTTAGGGGTTTCTTTACCCGCTAAAGTTGCCTTAAAGGTTTCCGAATGTGAACCTGCTGTAAAAGGCGACACCATTAACAAGGCGATGAAAGAAGCAACCCTGGAAACAGGTTATAAACTTCGCGTACCTTTATTTATTTCCGAAGGTGAAACGATCAGCATTCGCACCGAAGACGGTAGTTACGACGGTCGCGCTTAATCCTAAAGGAGGATCTAATCATGGATATCTGGCAAACTTTACTGTACTTATTTCTAGGTTTAATTGGTGGACTCGTCGGTGGTTTTTTCTTATCGAGATGGTATTTCAAAAGAGAATTAGCTAAAAATCCTCCCATTAATGAAAAAATGATTCGGGCGATGTTTATGTCCATGGGACGTAAACCTAATGAAGCTCAAGTTCGGGCTGTGATTAACAGCATGAACGCACAAAAATAATTATTTAATCTTATTCTTAAAGTCTAATTCTTTTCCAGCGAGTAATCGCTGGATATTTTCTTTATGGCGATAAACGAGTAAAAACCAAATCATCAAGTTTGTGAGGGTAAATAACCAACCCGATTCAACACCATTCCACATCCCAACTTCTGAAAAGGCTGGAATCCATAAAAGGAGTGTGAGCATAACGGCAAAGAGGTGACCAAGAATGGAACCAATCGATACAATCTTTTTTACTTTAATAATGGTGAGCATCATCGCAAGACCCACAAAGGCAATGATCCAATTGGTCATCAACATAAATGAACCGGCTGAGGAAACCGCCTTACCACCTCTAAATTGGGCAAAGATCGGATAGCAATGCCCAAGACCTGTACCAATACCTGTTAGCATGATGGCAAGTTGACCTAAGAAGGGGTTATCAGTCGCTAAAGCGGTCCATTGAAAGACAAACCAGGATGCGAGCAGAACTGGAAGAATACTTTTGGTTAAATCCATGATAAACACTAACGTGGCAGCAAACTTACCAAAATTTCGATATACATTGGTCATACCACTTCCACCCGAACCAAGTTTTCTGACATCCTTTTGATAAAGTAATTGCCCAATCCATACCCCAGAAGGAATGGAGGCTAACAAGTAGCCAATCAGCATTGGAACGAAGGTTAATGCGAGGTTTTCAATCATAATTTTTACGCTTTCTATGGATTTTTGCTATAATGCTTTAGGTAAATGATAACGAATAATGGCTAAAAATCAAAACTTAAATACATATAACGAAGATAGCATTGATGTACTAGAAGGCCTTGATGGGGTACGCAAACGACCTGCCATGTATATTGGTTCGACCAATAGCATCGGTTTACATCACTTAGTTTGGGAAATTTTAGACAATGCGATTGATGAAGCTTTATCAGGCTTTGGTGACACCATCACGTTAACCATTCACCAAGATGGATCTTTATCTGTCAAAGATGAAGGCCGGGGTATTCCAGTTGGTATTCAAAAACAAACCGGTAAACCTGCGGTTGAAATCATTTTTTCAACCCTGCATAGTGGTGGTAAGTTTTCTGATAAAAATTACGTTTCAAGCGCTGGTTTACATGGTGTTGGTGCCTCGGTTACCAATGCTTTATCCGAATATGTCGACGTCACGGTCAATCGTGATGGATTTACCTATCGAATTCGTTTTGAAAATGGTGGTAAAAAAATTGGTAAATTAGAAAAAATCGGTAAATCTAACAAGACCGGAACGATGGTACGTTTTAAACCTGATCCTAAGGTCTTTAGTACGGTTGAATTTAAATGGGAAACCATTATTGCTCACTTACAAGAATCTGCCTTTTTAATGAAGAAAGTTCGCTTTGTAGCCAAAGATGAACGTAGCAAAATGGAAGCAGAGTATTTTTATGAAGAAGGCTTAAAAGAATATATTGCTACCTTAAATGAAACCAAGGAAAAGATGCATCCTGTCTTAGTCTTTGAAGATTTAACAGGCGAAATCAAAGTTGAAGTCGCGATGCAGTATTGTTTACAAGACTATAACGAAAGTATTTATTCCTATGTGAATAATATTCGCACCAAAGATGGTGGTACCCATGAAAATGGTTTCCGTACCGGATTAACAAGAGCCGTTAATGAATATGCTGACATCAATAATTTATTACGAAACAAAGTGAAGTTAGAAGGTAGTGATATCCGTGAAGGACTTACCGCCATTATTTCATTAAAAATTCCTGAAGGAAAACTTGAATTTGAAGGCCAAACCAAAGGCAAACTCGGAACACCGGATGCCTTGGCCTATGTTCAAAACATGATCCTTTCTAAACTAACTTATTACCTCACTGAAAATAAAGATTTTGCCACAAACTTAATTAAAAAATGTGTGGATTCCCAAGCTGCAAGAATGGCAGCCCGTAAGGCAAAAGAAGAAGCACGTGGAAATAAAAAACTACGTTCAGACACTTTGTTATCGGATAAATTAACACCTGCTCAAAGTAAAGATTATCCCTTAAATGAATTGTTTATTGTTGAAGGTGACTCTGCGGGTGGTACAGCTAAAAACGGCCGTGATCGCTTGCATCAAGCGATATTACCATTACGAGGTAAGCCTTTAAATACCGATAGTTTAACCATGGAACAAATGTTAAAGAATACTGAATTTGCAACGTTGATTGCTACCATCGGTGCAGGCGTAGGTCCTGGATTTGATATCCAAGATTCTAAATACGGCAAAATCATCATTATGACGGACGCGGATACGGATGGCGCACACATTCAAACGTTATTACTAACCTTCTTTTATCATCACATGCGTCCCTTAATTCAAGCCGGAAAAGTTTACATTGCGATTCCACCTTTATATCGCGTCATGAATGAACAAAAGCCAACACAATTTGTTTATGCATGGACAGAAGATGAACTTGAAAAAGGTAAAAAGACGGTCGGTTCACCCTATCGGATTTCTCGTTATAAAGGTTTAGGTGAAATGAATGCATCGCAACTTAAAGAAACCACGATGGACCCAAAAACAAGAACTTTAATTCGCGTTAATATCGAAGATCCGCTCATCGTCGAACGTCGCGTCGGTATCCTCATGGGTAAAGACCCGTCTGTTCGTCGCAAATGGGTTGAAGAAAATATCGACTTTACCATTCGTGAAGTAGTCGGAAAGGGCAAATAAGATGGCAAAAAAATCTAAACCTATTCCGAAACCTATTCTTGAAAAAATCAATGTTGCTCCCCTTGAAGATATCATGGGCGAACGTTATGCAACGTACGCTAAATATGTTATTCAAGATCGTGCCATTCCTGATTTAAGAGACGGATTAAAACCGGTTCAACGTCGGATTATTTATGCGATGTATCATTCCAATAACGTTTTTAGAAAGCCATATCGCAAGAGTGCAACAAGTGTTGGAGAAGTCATGGGTAAATATCACCCTCATGGTGATGCCTCCATTTATGATGCCCTTGTCCATATGTCCCAACCATGGAAATATCGTGTTCCTTTAATCGACTTTCAAGGCAATAACGGATCAATCGATGGCGATAATGCTGCGGCCCATCGTTATACAGAAGTTCGTTTAGCGCAAATCACCGAAGAACTGGTTCGTGATATCGACAAGAATACCGTCGATACACAATTAACCTTTGATGATTCTCAAGATGAACCGGTCGTCTTACCTGCACGTTTTCCTAATCTTTTAGTGAATGGAACACAAGGCATTGCAGTTGCCATGGCGACCAATATTCCTCCACACAATTTACGAGATGTCATTGATGCAGTCATTTATCGTTTGGGTCATAAAAAGGCAACCATTGAAGATCTTATTGATATTGTGAAGGGTCCTGATTTCCCAACAGGCGGCACCATCTATCGTACGGATTCTTTAAAGCAAATCTATTTAACTGGCCACGGTCGCGTTGAAATTTTATCCAAAGCAGAGATTAGCAAACTCAAAGGTTATCATCAAATTGTTATCAAAGAAATTCCATATGGCGTGATTAAATCTGCACTTGTCAAACAAATGGATGAAATACGTTTTAAGAAAATCATCGATGGCATCATCGAAGTTAGAGATGAATCGGATCATCATGGTATGCGTATCGCCATCGATATACGTGAAGATGCTAACCCCGAAAAAATCCTCCAATATTTTTATTCTAAAACCGATTTAAAGAGTTCTTTCTCTGCCAATATGGTGGCGATTAATAAAGGCCATCCGATTACCTTTAATTTACTTCAATACGTCGATGCGTATATTGATCACCAAGTCGAAGTGATTACCAGACTTTCCAACTATGATTTAGTCAAAGCATCCGCTCGTTTGGAAATCGTGGAAGGTTTGATTAAGGCGATTGGTATTTTAGATGAAGTCGTCAAGGTGATTCGTAAGAGTGAAGACAAACAAGATGCGATGACAAATTTAGAAAAGAAATTTGCCTTTACCAAATCCCAAGCAGACGCGATTGTATCGTTACAACTTTATCGCTTGACCAATACTGACGTAACCACCCTCAAAGAAGAAGAAAAACTATTAAAAGCGACGATTAAAGAACTCAAGGAAATACTGGATGACCGAGAAGTACTCAATAAAAAAATTATCAAAGACTTAAAATTGATTGCAAGTCAATATGGTCAAAATCGTTTGACCAAGATTGTAACGGAACCAAAAGAAACCTTACAAATTGATAAGCGAGATTTAATCGCCAAAGAAGATGTGTATATTTCTGTCACGCGAGATGGTTATATTAAGCGGTCACCTCTCAAGTCCTATAAGAGTTCAGAAGGCGTATGGCCAGGTATCAAAGAAGCAGACTTATTGGTGGGGGTTGGACCTGCAACCACGTTAGATTATGTGCTGGTATTCACCCAACTTGGAAATTATTTATTTATCCCAATTCATGAACTTCAAGAAACCAAATGGAAAGATGAAGGTAAGCATATCAATTACCTCGTCAATCTCGGACCTGAAGAAAAGCTCATTAAAGCATTGATTGTCTCTGATTTTAAACCAGATGCTTTTGTGGTGATGGTTACGCGAAACGGTCAATTAAAGAAAACACCTTTATCGGAATTTATGGTGCAACGATATAGTAAGCCTTTGACCTGTATGCGATTACTCGGTGATGACACGGTTGTCGATGTCGATATCACCAATGGTCAAGGTCAACTCTTGATTGCCACATTAGAAGGTAACGTCACCTATTTCTCAGAAAAAGAAGTCAATCCTGTTGGCGTCAAAGCTGGTGGGGTTAAGGCAATCGCCTCCTTATTAGGAAAAGATCGATTAGCAAAATTGTTAGTCTATCAACCAGAAGAACGTGGAAAAATCGTGATGTTCACACGTCAAGGAAACTTTAGAATCTTTGATGTCAGTTATGTTGATCTCACCTCACGTTTAGGCAAAGTTCAATACATTTTCCAAAGCTTTAAATCTGAACCCCATCAACTTGCCTATTGGCGAAAACTCAACAAACAAGATGAATTTTTGAAAGTAACCTTATTACTTTCAAATAAAGAATTGGTCAACTTGGAAACCAATGATTATGCTCCAACACCAACCGATAAATATGCGAAGAAGAACATCTCCATGCCTAAGGGAACGGATGTCATTGGTGTTTATCACGATGCCATCACCCGCATTGACAACCAATATAAAACAGTAGCCCTACCCAAAGTTAATTTAGAAAATGGAGACAAAATTGAAAAAGTCTCCCTCTTTGACGATAAGAAATAATGAAGGGTCAACATACTTCCATCTGGCAACCCACGTTTTACGCACCTAAACTAACTGAGGTGACAGCTGATTTCTTCCTCAAACAAGGTATCACCACTTTATGTTGTGATTTAGATAACACGCTCGCGCCTTATGATGAGTTTAAACCTAGAAAAGCAATCCTAACGTGGATTCAAAAGATGAAAGATGCTGGCTTACATTTTTTAATCATTTCAAATAATGATGATGAAAGAGTTAAACCCTTTGCAAAAGCCGTTGGGGTAGACTACCTAGCGAAAACTGGTAAACCTTTTCGGAACAAACTCCTTATATTTTTAGCTCAAAAGGGTTATTCTAAAGACAAGGTGATGGTGATCGGTGATCAATTACTGACGGACGTGTGGTTGGCAAATCGTTTAGGTATGAAAAGTTTGTTTGTTGAAAAACTAGTGCCTTATGACCATTGGCCAACAAAACCAAATCGGTTCATCGAAAGTTTCTTAAAGAAACGTTATCGTCGACAACATCGCTTTCACCACTGGAGGGATCAATGATGAATGAGATGAGAATAATTCGTCGGTGTCCTGGTTGTGGCGTTATCCTACAAACCTTAGATCAGCAATTACCGGGTTATGTGCCTGTTAAACACGTCGATCGACATGAAGTGGTATTATGCCAACGTTGTTTTAAACTTCAACATTATGGTGAAGATATCGCCCCTAAAGAATCATTCCTTTTCGATGACTTTTATCAAATCCTCGCTAAAGCCAAAAAGGACCAAGCAAGTATTATTTGGGTCTTAGATATCCTTAACTTTGAAACCACTTTATCTGCAGAACTCTTAAGTGCCGTCAAAGGCCTTAAGGTATATTTCATTGCGACCAAACGAGATTTATTACCAAAAACACTCAATCAAAAGAAACTGATGACGTATATAGAAAATTTCTTTAAGTCCATGAACATGGAATACGTCAAAATTATTATTGCTTCCAGTAAAACCAATGAAGCATTAGATGACATCAAAGCGATGATCGCTGAAGACAATCAAGGAAAAGATTTATATGTGATTGGGGCTACAAGTTCTGGTAAATCTAGTTTAATCAACACCTATCTAAAGCATTTTTCAAATCAAACGAAGAAGTTAATTACAACGTCACCTTTTCCAGGGACAACGTTACGCGTTATCGAAATCCCTTTAAATGATACGCAAACCATTTATGACACTCCTGGATATGTCGCCAATCACTCGATGTTATCAAAAGTAGAAAAAGAAGTGATAAAAGTGATGATGCCAAAAGTGGAAATCAAACCAGTAGGTTATCGATTAGGAGCAAAGGATGCATTGGCGATAGGCGGATTAGCTCGATTGGAAATCCTTTCAGGTAAGAAGCAATTTGTATATGGTTATTTTGCGAACACGGTCACCTTTCAAAAAATGGCGATTCAAAAAGCAGATGAATCTTTTTTTAAGATGATTGAAAAAAATCAATTAAAACCAATTTCAAAGACCTTCGTTAAAAAAGAAGACTTTACCTTAGTGGAGTTTACGTTACCCACCAAAGGTAGAGCTGACCTTGCCATTTCGGGCTATGGATGGCTAAGTTTCGTAGCAGAAGGACAAACCGTCCGATTACTCTTACCAAAAGGAGTCTTGGCAAAACTATTACCAAGTAAGGTTCAATCGATATGACATCCAAACAACGTTTATATTTAAGAAAACTTGGGCAAACCTTACCCACAAAATATCAAGTGGGCAAAGATGCTGTGCATCCTGAACTGATTCAATTATTAGATTTAGCCTTAACCAAGAATGAACTCATTAAAGTTCATCTATTAAAATCTTCCCAGTCAGAAGCGGATAACTTTTTACCGACCTTAGTCAAAACTTTAAAAGCAGAACTCGTCCAAACGATTGGACATCGCGTGATTCTTTATCGCCGTCATCCCTCGAATCCAAGGATTCAATTACCAACATGATTCGCTTACTATACGGTTCCCCATTTGATCCAATTCATCATGGGCATCTTGCGATGCTTAAAGCAGCTCAACTTCATATTCGCGCTGATGACGTGACGTTGATTATCACGAAGAATCCAAGATGGAAAAATATTAATACAAATATTTTGGATCGCATTAATATGGTAAAGCTTGCGATTGCCAATGATCCTACTTTTCAATTATCTTTGTACGAAGTGGAAAAAGACGCCGTCATTAACTTTACCATCCACACCGTTCAACATTTCAAACAACTTTATCCTAACGATCAACTCTACTACCTCATCGGTGGTGATCAAGTTGAACAATTTCATAAATGGAAAGATGCAGATAAATTAAAAACTTACGTTCAATTGATTGCCTATCCACGTCCTGGTTCATCCTTAGAACATCCAAACTGGCAACGTTATGGCATTCAAAAAATGTCAGGACCGCTCTATCCAGTTTCTTCAACTAGTATTCGAAATTTAGAATCTTTAGCAACACCCTTGCCTGTCATTCAATATATCTTCGAACATCAACTGTATTTTGTTCCCAAGTTAAAAGCTTTCTATCAATCTGAACGTTTTGAACATGTTTATTCAACGGCCTCTCTTGCCTATGATATTGCCCTACAAAACCAACAATCGCCTACCGATGCTTTCTTAGCCGCTATTCTTCATGACATTGCAAAAGATATGGATGAAGAAGAAGCCCGATCCTTGTTAGATGAATACGATACAGTGAATCAACCGGTTGAGCAATATGCCTTACATCAATTCGTGGGTGCCATCCTTGCCCGACAAGAATTCAATATTAAACACGATGGTATCCTAGAAGCGATTCGATATCACACCACTGGGAAAGCACAAATGGGCCCGCTCGCACAAATAGTCTATGCTGCAGATAAAATTGAACCCACCCGTGGATATGATTCTAGTGCGCTGATTGCGGCATGCAAAAAACAATACCACGAAGGGTTCTTGATGGTGTTAAAAGAAAACCTATTACACCTTAAGAAAAAGAAACACAAAATAACCAATCATTTAGTCAAAGAATGTATGGAATATTATTTAGGAGAAACCGATGGCAAATAAATCATTAAAAACACTCGTCCTTTCTATCCTTGAAGACAAGCAAGCTGAAGATATCAAAATCTATGATGTAAAAGGTAAATCACCGATAACGGATTTTGTCATCGTTGCGTCGGCGAATAACTTTCGAAAACTAGATGCGATTATTAATCAACTTCGTAAGGATTTTATTCATCACCCAAAATATAAAGTTCATCACATTGAAGGTAAGCCAGAATCAGGTTGGATGGTGTTTGACCTCTATGATGTGGTCATCCACCTATTTGATCCAACAAACCGTGAGAAGATGAAGTTGGATGAAATCTTAGAAAACCAAGTCAAAGCTTAGTAAGTTCGAAAACACCCTACTTCGTATAATGTCTATTATGTTAACCAAGTAGTCTAATTTGCTTTATTGATTGAGATTTAGACTCTAATGAGTGTTTTTAAATTAAAAGATTCAAATCATCTTTAGACTGACTTATCCACATGATTTATCTACTAAATTACTACTAATTTAGAATCTCTAAAATAGGTTTGCCGATTTGGTGTTTGGGTTGTTTGAGGTCAAAATTCTTAAGAATCGTACTCGACAAGTCAGCGAAGGTGGATCTTTCTTCTATGTTTTTTCCTTTGTTAAATTGTGGACTAAACATGATCAACGGAACCCGTTCACGAGTATGGTCAGTTCCAGTATGGGTTGGATCGTTTCCGTGGTCAGCGGTAATCACTAATAAATCATCCTTTTTTATCAAGGGTAAAAGCTTACCTAATTGTTGGTCAAATTGTTCAATGGCTTTGCCATATCCTAACGGGTCGCGGCGATGACCAAATTCAGAGTCAAATTCGACGAGGTTAATGAACGCTAATCCTTGGAAGTTTCTATGGGTCTCGGCAATTGTTTTTTCCATGCCATCTTGGTTAGAGATTGTCTTTTGGGTTCGATTGACTCCTTGACCATTAAATATGTCATTGATTTTACCAATGCAACTGGTCATCAATCCAGCATCATTCAAAATATCCAATGCAGTTTGGAGACCAGGCGATAAAGCATAATCATGACGATTCGAGGTTCGTTTAAAGGTGTTAGCGTTAGCACCAATAAAAGGTCGGGCGATGATTCGACCCAATAGATATTCGGGTTTCATGCAGATCTCACGCGCTACTTCACAAATTCGATACAGTTCTTTTAAAGGAATGATTTCCTCATGGGCTGCTAATTGCAGCACACTGTCAGCGGAAGTATACAGGATAACTTTTTTGGTTCGCATGTGTTCTTCACCTAATTGTTTGATGATTTCAGTTCCACTTGCAGCCACGTTACCAATGAATTGATGCCCAGTTTTTTGGGTGAGTTCTTCGATTAAGGCTTTTGGAAATCCATTGTCAGTGAAGGTTTTAAATGGTTTTTTGGTTTCTAAACCCATCAACTCCCAATGCCCTGTCATGGTATCTTTTCCTGCGGAAATTTCTCTCATCGTGGTGACATAGCTTTGAGGGTGTATTACTTTTTTAACACCAGGAATCGGCGATAAATCCGCTAATCCTAAGGATTCTAAAAAAGGAATCTTTAAACCACCACAGCGTTGGGCGGTATGTAAAAAAGTATGGGTGCCTACATCACCAAAACGATCCGCGTCGGGTAGTGCCCCCATCCCGACTGAATCCATCACAACGACAAAAATTCTTTTAAATTTCATAGGTTATCCTAATCTAATCTTACTTTCTTTTGGTGTATAAATCAAAGGCAGATAGGATTCTTTTTTCCGAGACATGCGTATAAATTTGGGTTGTGGATAAATGCGTATGGCCTAACATCTCTTGAACCGCCCTTAATGACGCACCTTGTTCAAGTAAATGGGTGGCAAAGGAATGGCGAAGGGTATGAGGTGAAATAGAACTTTGGATGCCAACTTGTGCAGCATAGTGTTTAATCCGCTTAAAAAAGAATTGTCGAGATAAGGGTTTTGCATAACGACTGATAAATAAATAAGGACTTTCCTCTTTAGGATTGATAAACCGACGTTTTTCTAAATAGGATTTGACTTGTTGTAAGGCATATTCCCCAATCGGGACAAGACGCGTTTTTTGACCCTTCCCAACAATGCGGATGGTAGCCTTGAGTACATTGATATCGGCTTGCTTTAACTGAATCAGTTCTGAAACTCTTAGTCCACTGGCATACATCACTTCCATCATCGCTTGATCTCTTAATCCATCCAAGGTTTCAATATTGGGCGCGTTGAGTAAAGCTTCCATCTCTTCGGGTCGGATAACCTTGGGTAAAGACTTCATCATTTTAGGAGGCTTTACGGGAAGAATCGTTTGCGTAAAATGACCCTCTCTTTGTAAATATAAAAAGAAATTTTTGACGGTCGATAATCGACGATGAAGGGTGCTACTATTCATCCCTAACTTTGCCTGAAAGGTAATGAAGTCTTTTAAATCAAAACTTTGTAAATCTTCTTGGACTTCTTTGGGGGGCGAAAAAGATAACGTAAACATCATCAAATCATGTCGGTAACTTTCTAAGGTTTTCTTTGATAAACCTTTTTCAATTACCAGGGTATTTAAGTATTGATCAATGAGTTCTGAAACTTTCATTTATACTAAATATCTACTATATTATTACTAATATAAGATACTTATCTACTATTCCTTATCTTTTGTGATAAGCGTTTGAATTTTCTTTTCCGCATCTTGTAAGGCTTTTTCAACCGTTTTCATTAAGGCAGTTGCCTCTTCAAATAGCTTTAAGTTTTCTTGTAATGAAAGCTTACCGGATTCTAAAGATTTTACAATCACTTCTATCCTCGCTAAACTTGCCTCAACATCTAATACTTTTTCTGCCATACTTTTATCCTTTCTTCTTCACTTCACTCGTGAAGGTTCCGTCTTTTAATTGAGTGGTGATCAAGTCACCAATGTTGACCTCTTTAAGTGAGTGCAGAACTTCTCCATTTGCCAAGGTCGTTAAGGCATACCCTCGATCGATCACCGCATAGGGTGATAGGGCATTTAAACTTGCACGGAATTGATTCGCCTTCGCTTGCTGATTCTGTAATAAAGTTTTGATTGCTTGTTGTAAACGAGTTTGAAAATTCTTGAGGTTTTCTTTTTGTAAATTGTACATCGCTAGAGGCGTGACAAGCACTGGACGTTCTTGAAAGGCGTGAAGTTGCTTCATTAAAAATTGGATTCGAGTTTGCATCGCTTGAAACGCACGTTCCAAACTTGTATGGATATCTTGATACATATCTTCTTTATTAGGAACCGCAAGTTCGGCTGCACCTGTCGGTGTTGAAACGCGTTTATCTGCGACCAGATCCACCAATGACAAATTGATTTCATGTCCGATCGCGGCGATAGTAGGGACCGGGGAAAGGGCAACCTTACGAACCAGAGTTTCATCATTGAACGCGGATAGATCTTCTTCTGCACCACCACCCCTGGCAATAATGAGCACATCTAATGGGGTTTGATAGGCTATGTTGAGCGCTCTGATTAAGTCTTTAGGGGCTAATAAACCTTGTACCAATGACGGAAAGAAAATCAGTTGGGCAAGTGGATAACGCCGGTGTAAGTTCGTAGTTAAGTCTTTTAACGCCGCAGAATCTCTTCCAGCAATGATCCCAACTTGTGAAGGATACTTGGGTAATGGTCGCTTCTTATTGGCATCAAACAATCCTTCTTTTAATAACTTTTCTTTTAATTTTTGTAAGGCTAATAATTGGTCACCTAACCCAAATAATTCAATTTGCTTGGCATTGATTTGATAACTACCATCTTTTACGTACACGGAAATGGCACCGGTCACTAAGACTTCATCACCGTCTTTAGGCAAATACTTAGGATATGCACCATATAAGAAAAAGACCGCGCTGATCTTTGCTTCTTGGTCTTTCAGTGAAAAATATAATGCTTTTGGGTATTGGCGAAAATTGCTAATTTCACCTTTTAAGACTACATGGCGAAAGGTGATTTCACCTTCAACGTGAGCTTTAATGGCCGTATTGATTTCTTTAATCGTAAGATACGATCGTGGTTCCATAGATTCATAATACCTTATCGAGGATGGCGTTGATAAAGGCATAATCTTTTTCATCAACGAATTTCTTCGCTAACTTGATGGCATTATCAATGACAACTTTTTTATCAACATCTTTGACATATTGGTGATGGGAAACGGCTAATAAAAAAATAGCTTGGGTAAGCATATTTAATCGATCAAAGGTCCACTTCACCAAATGAGGATTAATCAAGTTGATGATGGTAGTTTGGTGCTTGATTGCCATAAAGACAACTTCTTTAATATAGAGATCAATATTGTCATAAGGTTCTTCTAAAAGGTCGACCATTAACTTCTCTAAATCAACGGTTAAATCAATTTTCGCCAATGTCAAAGCATTATAAATAAGGGTCATCGCCACTTCATGCGTTTGATTGCGAGTTAAGGGTTTATTCATACGAAAAATATTGTAGCATAGCGAGGTTTTAAATAGTGCAACCTTACGATAATTGTTCTAAATTGGCGACTTTAACATCGATACGAAATGGAACCATTTCGGTAAAGGCTGATAACGAGGAAGCGATTTCTTCTTGGATGGCTAAACAGACCGCATTGATATTGGCATTCTTATTAAGTGAAACGGTTACTGCAACGGTTACCAATCCCTTTTTAATATTGACGGATATCGGTTTAAAAATATTAAATCTTGAGGTTTTAGAAGAGACTTTTGCCCCTCGGACTTTATTGGTGGCAAATTCGGCAATTTGATAAAAAACTTGATAAGACAAGTTTAGATCACCGAGTTTAGAATAGTTATTGATGTGAACGTATTGTGCCATATCTTTATTTTAACACGTTAATTTTTACCAAGGATGATGGAAGCAACTTTTTTAGTTAAAAGTTCTGCAGTCAATCCATAGTATGCCATGACTACTGGTCCAGGAGCCGATTGACCATAGGTATCAATACCAATGTTAACATTGCCAATGCGATGCCAACCAAAGGTGGATAAAGCTTCCAGTGTTATGGTTTTATCTGGATAAGGAAGTAATGTTTTTTGTTCAGATAAAGGTAAGGCTAAAAATTGATTCATCGAAGGCATGGAAACAACCCGAACTTGGATTTGTTCATTCAATAAAAGTTTTTGTGTATCCATCGCCAAGGATACTTCTGAACCGGTGGCAACAATCGTCCATGGGGTAGCATTTGAACTTCCAGATACTTCATACGCGCCTTGTTTTGTTTTTTCAATAGAGGAACCAGGAAGTAAAGGAACACCTTGTCTAGTGAGAATAATAGCCGTCGGTCGCGAGGTTTCACCAATCGCTTGTAACCAAGCGGCTAAGGTTTCATTCGCATCAGCGGGACGAATGACATTGAGATTAGGAATCGCTCTTAACATGGCGAGTTGATCAATCGGTTGATGGGTTGGACCATCTTCTCCAAGAGCAACCGAGTCATGGGAGAAAACAAAGATGGAAGGAATGTGGCTAAGGGCTGCTAAGCGAATGGCAGGTTTCATATAGTCAGCAAAAGCTAAGAAGGTTCCGGTATAGACACGAAGACCTCGGTGTAACATCATGCCGTTTTGAATCGAGGCCATCGCAAATTCTCGAATACCAAAATTGATATTTTTACCTGATGGATTACTGGCGCTCATATCGGTTGCATTCGCTAATGTCGTCATTACCGATTTGGCAACATCTGCACTTCCACCAACTAACATCGGTAAGTGAGTTGAAAGAACATTCAAAACTTGTAAGGAAGAATTACGAGTTGCGTCTTTATAACCCGCTGGAAAGGTCATCAACGGCGAAGGTAGATGATCCATAAATTGTAACGAATCGCCTTGCTTAAAGGTCTTGGCAATCTCAGGTTTTGATTGTTCAATGGTTTTCCATTGACGCATCCATTTCTTGAATTTATTGTTTCCACGTTTACCGAAAGAACCACTTAAATGTTCATAAACTTCTTGCGGTACAAAAAAGTCAGGATGCGACCATCCATAACTTTGTTTGGCGATCACACCATCTTCTTGACCTAAAGGGTTTCCGTGAACTTTATAAGTTCCTTGGTTTTTAGAACCTTGACCGATGACGGTTTTCATCATGATCATTGTGGGCTTCGTTTGACTACGTTTCGCTTTACGAATCGCTTTATCAATGGCGATGACATCATTGCCATCTTCAACAACGATCACTTGCCATCCAGAAGCGATGAAACGTTTTTTCACATCTTCTGAAAAAGACATCGCTAACGGACCATCTAATGTCACTTGGTTTGCGTCATAGATTAAAATCAATTTATTGAGTTGTTGATGACCGGCAAAGGAAATCGCTTCTTGAGAAATACCTTCTTGTAAACAACCATCACCACTTAAAACATAGGTGTAATGATCGATGAGTCCTTCTTGTGCATACATCGCTCGTAAGGTTCGTTCTGCTAGCGCAAAACCAACAGCTTGACCGATGCCTTGTCCTAATGGACCCGTTGTTGCATCAACGCCTGGGGTTAAGTGCACTTCCGGATGGCCTGGGGTTTTGCTTCCTAATTGACGAAATAATTTTAATTGGTCAATTGGTAAATCATAGCCGGCTAAATGTAAGATGCCATAAAGAAGCATACTCGCATGGCCCGCAGATAATACGAAACGATCACGGTTAATCCAATCCGGATGTTTAGGATCGCTAATCAAATGTTTACTAAATAATGTGTAGACAGCTGGTGCCGATCCAATTGGCATACCTGGATGACCGCTTTTAGCAGCATTGGTTGCATCAATCGCAAGCGCTCTTAAAGCACTAATGGTTAGTTGTTCAATACTCATTTTTTCTCCTTCACTTGAATGGATAATTCATCAAGTTGTTTTGTTTCAACGGTGTTTGGTGTACCTTCGAGTAACCCAACCATTTTTAGATTCTTAGGGAAAGCGATGACATCTTTAATGTTATCGGTACCGGTAAGAATCATGGTTAGACGGTCTAAACCAAACGCAATGCCTCCGTGTGGTGGCGTTCCATAATTAAAGGCTTGAATAAACCAACCAAATTTCTTCTGAATCGCTTCTTCACTCATGCCTAATAATGAGAAGATTTGTTTTTGAATGGCCTTATCATAAATTCTCATTGAGCCACCACCTGCTTCATAACCGTTGATGACAAGGTCATAAGCCTGCGCAAGGACCTTCTTTGGTTGGGATTGTAATAGCGGTAAATGAATGTCTTGCGGTCGTGTGAAGGGGTGATGCGCGGCCACTAATTGACCTTCATCATTCGTGTCAAATAATGGAAAGTCCGTTACCCATGCAATCGCAATTTTCTTTTCATCAACGAGATTTAATAATTTTGCTCCTCTTGTTCTTAAAATGCCCATCGCCGTATTTAAGACGGTGAGATCTGCATGCGATGCAACGATATAAACATCACCCGGATTTAAGTCCAATAAACGCGTGAGTTCTTCGACGGATTCTGGTGCAACAAACTTTAAGAAAGAACTTTGTAATTGACCTTGGTCGTGTTTGAACATGACTAAACCTTTAATGCCAAAAGGTTTGACAAAGGTTACCCATTCATCAAGAACTTTTCTTGAAATGGTCGTTGAAGCATTAGGTAATTTTAAGCCCTTAATGTTCGTAAATTCAAAGCCAGCTTTTTCAAAGGCATTTTTTAAGATTGTCGGAACAATCGATAAAGGTAAATCAAATCGTAAATCGGGTTTATCTGTGCCATAAAGTGCCATCGCCTTTTCATAACTGAGGCGAGGAAAAGGTTGTGGTAATGAAAGACCTTTCACCGATTGAAAGACTTCTCGAAGTGCCGATTCCATGAAGGTTAAAAGTTCATCTTGGCTTAAGAAAGAAGCTTCAACGTCAATTTGTGTAAAGTCGGGTTGACGGT
The DNA here is from genome assembly GCA_039799785.1 of Bacillota bacterium. Lineage (GTDB taxonomy): Bacteria > Bacillota_I > Bacilli_A > RFN20 > CAG-826 > UBA970. The sequence continues at coordinate 18,033 of JBDLRZ010000077.1, forward strand.
CTGCACGTAAATCTTCATCGCGAAAACAACGGGCAATTTGGTAATAACGTTCTAGACCACCAATCATCAATAATTGTTTATAAATTTGCGGGGATTGGGGTAAGGCATAAAATGATCCGGGGGTTAATCGTGAGGGTACTAAAAAATCTCGAGCTCCACCTGGAGTTGATAATGTTAATAAAGGTGTTTCAATATTGGTGAAGTCATGTTTTGCAAAAAAAGCATGAAAGGCATTCATGATCTTGCTACGCGTGATCAACATGTCTTGCATCGGTCGACGACGTAAATCTAAATAACGATATTGCAAACGAATATCTTCTCCAGCATCGGTGACATCATCCACGATTAAAGGTAAGGCTTCTGATTCATTGATGACCTTTAAAGTTGAGACTTCAACTTCGATTTCGCCGGTTGGTAAATTGGTATTGGCAACTGCTTTTTTGGTAATAATACCTTGAATTTGAATTAAGTATTCGTTTTTGATATCTGGAACTTTCGTTGGATCTTTAATCATCAATTGAACAATGCCTGAACGATCCCTTAAATCGATAAACATTAAAGAACCTAAATTACGTTTGCGTTGCACCCAACCGATTAAGGTTACGGATTCTCCAACATCTTTTAGGCGAAGATTTCCATTGGCATGACTACGATAAACCATACTTATTTCTCCTCATGACCATGATCATCATGGTCATCGGACTCTTCATGGTGATGATGTCCTGGTTGGTTGGTTAAATGTTGCATCAAATGAACGACTTCATTGACAGGAACCAGTTGTTGTTCTTGAGTTTGTAAATTCTTAATCGTCACTTGGTTGGCTTTCATTTCTTGATCACCAATGATGACCGCGTAAATCGCATCTTTTTTAAGGGCCGCTTTAATGGAAGATTTCATCGATTTGTGTTCAAGATTTAATTCGGTTTTGAAGTTGGTGTGACGGAAATTATGGGACAACTTTAAAGCATATAAATCGGTTTCAGGCATCATCGAAATGATATAGATATCTGTAAAGGGTTTCACATTATCAAGTCGACCGCTATCGGAAAGAACGGCCATGAGTCGTTCAAGTCCAAACGCAAATCCAACGGATTTTAACGGTTGGCCCCCTAACTCTTTGACTAAGTTATTGTATTGACCACCTGCGCCTAAAGCTCCATAATCAAGGCCTTTATCCGACACCATATGGAATTCAAACACACAATCAGCATAATAATCCAATCCTCTGACAAGTTGCGGATCCTCAGTAAAGACAACACTCAAATCCTGAAGGGCTGATTTAACTTGCGCATAATAAGTTTGAGATTCATTTGATAAAAAAGTTGTAATATTGGGAGCTTTTTTAGCCAAGGTTTGATCTGCTGGTACTTTACAATCTAACATTCTTAATGGGTTGGTTTGAAAGCGTTGTTGGCAGTCAGGACAAACGGTGGCAAGATGAGGTTCATAAAAAGCTTTCAGCGCAGTACGATAGGATTCACGAGTTGATGAATCGCCTAAAGAATTAAGCTTGACGGTTACTTGTTTAAATCCCATCACGGTAAACGCTGTAACACCAAGTGAAATGGTTTCCGCAACCGATAGAGGTGACGTAATCCCAATATTTTCAACACCAAATTGATGAAACTGACGAAAGCGGCCTAATTGAGGTCTTTCATAACGGAAAGCTGGACCGACATAATAAAGTTTTAAAGGAAGATCGGCTGTGACATCCAGTTTATTTTCAACCACCGAACGAATCACGCCAGCGGTCATTTCTGGTCTTAAAGATAAGGAACGATCGCCTTTATCGGTAAAGGTATACATTTCTTTTCGAACGATGTCGGAACTATCACCAACGGAACGGGTGAAAAGTTCAGTATGTTCAAAAATCGGTGTGCGAATCGCAGCATAACTAAACAGTTTTGCAACATTGATTAATGCACTTTCAACTTGCTCATAAGCTTCAGCTTCTGCTAATAAAATATCTTTGGTACCCTTGGGTAATTTAATGTCCATAAATCCTCTTTTCTAATGAATAACGCGGTGAATTTCATAGACACCTGCTATATTTAATAATACATTAAAAATATCGTTAAGTCGCTTAGCATCTGTCACCATAATCGTTAAATTAACGGTTGTGGTTAAAGTGGTTGGATGCAGCATCGCATTGAGATTGGTCACTGATACTTTGAGTTGTGAGAAAATTCCCATGATATCCACAATCAAATTTTGCCGGTCATTACTTTCTAATCGAATATCAACAGGATGCGGACTCGTTTCAAGTTGATCGTTCCAAACCACATCGGTTAATCGATTCTTACTCTGACTAATGTTTGGGCAATGAATGCGGTGCACCGTAATGCCTTTACCCTTTGTAATGAATCCAACAATATCGTCCCCTGGAATTGGGGTACAGCAGCTTCCTAGCGTTATCGCAACTTTACCGGCAGAAGGAACCAATACCGCTGATTTGTTGAGGTTGATTGGTTTTTTACCCAATGTAAACATTGGTTTTTTCTTAATGTTTAAGAATTCAATAATGGCCGCTGGAGCAGGATTGCGGTTATTCATGCCAATGAATAGATCATCGAGCGTTGGCATTGCAAATTTTTCTAAAACCTTAGGTTGATGAACGAGGGTAAGCATTTCTTTTTCACCAATGCCATGTTCGCGAAACGCATCGACGCAGTTTTGTTTTCCTTTGACAATTTTTTCTTCCCGCAACATGTCGTTATTTTTCTTTTGTAAGAATTTACGAATGTGGTTTTTAGCCGTTGCAGTATGAGCGATTTTTAACCAACCTTCGTTAGGACCAGGCGAACTATTTGACGTACGAATTTCAATCACATCACCCGTTTTTAAAACGGTGTTGAGTGGAACCAAAGAACCGTTCACAATGGCACCAACCGCAGCATGTCCAACACCGGTATGCACACGATAAGCGAAATCTAAAGGCGTCGATCCATTGGGTAATTCAACCAATTTTCCTTTGGGTGTAAACACATACACTTGTGCTTCAAAAATATCTTTTTGAAGATTTTCCATCACTTCTTTTGCATCACCTTCTTTATCTGCAAGGGTGATTAAATCGCGAAACCAAAATAATTTTTCTTCAATTTCTTTTTGTTCTTTTTGAGGACTATAGTTCGTGCCTTCTTTATACCGCCAATGCGCTGCAACACCAGTTTCAGCAAGTTCGTTCATTTCTTTGGTACGAATTTGCACCTCAAATACTTGACCATCTTTTGCAATAATCGTGGTATGAATCGATTGGTAAAGATTCGGTTTGGGCGCAGCAATATAATCCTTGAAGCGGTTTGATAGTGGTGTAAACATCGCATGAATATAACCAAGAATTTCATAACAATGGGCGACGGTATCCGTCACAAGGCGAATCGCTAAAATATCATAGACTTCATCAAAATTATGTTGTTGAATAAATACTTTTCGGTAAATTGAATAAATTCCTTTGACACGTGATTCAATTGTAAATGCAAGGCGATATTGTAGTAACATATCCGCAATTTTCTTTTTAACGTCATCAAGAGACTTTTCTCGATTTTTAGTTCGCTTATCCATTTGATCCACGACCATTTGGAATTTTTCAGGTTCTAAATATTGAATGGATAAATCTTCTAGCTCAGTTTTAATTTCAAACATCCCCAAACGATGCGCAATCGGGGCAAAAACTTCTAAAGATTCTTTTGCAAGAACCTTTTGTCGTGTTGGTGATAAGGCTTGTAGGGTGCGCATATTATGAAGTCGGTCGGCAAGTTTGATAATGATGACACGGATATCTCTAGCCATCCCTAAGAAGATTTTTCGATGATCTTCTGCTGCAAAATCTTCAGGTTTTCGATGAGAAAGTTTAAGGCGCTGAATGTTTGTTAACGATTCAACGAGCGATGCAATATCTTCATTAAAGATCGTTTTTAAATCTTCAACCGTAACAGCGGTATCTTCCACCACATCATGTAAAAAACCAGCAGCAATGGTATGAGGACCCCCTTGAAGAGAAGCTAGTATATAAGCAACTTCAATGAGATGGTGAATATATGGTTCACCGCTTTTTCTTAAGATGCCTGTGTGTTTATCGTCTGCAAATTTATAGGCACGTTCGATGAGGGCGCGATCTTCAGGATTACTAATGTAAGCAAAATATTTTTCTTGGACATCTCCAAAGGTATGAAATGTAGAGGTTTTTTTATTTGAATTCATCGTTTCTTATTATATCAAATCCATCAAAAAACCCTATCATCGATAGGGTTTTTAAGAAATTCAACTAATCGTTAATGCCGATGTAAGTTGCTTCTTGTGGTTCTGTACTTCGTGTGGTTTCTTCAGTTTTTGTTTTTGTCTTACGTTTGGGTAACCAATCAAAACTTAAGGCTTGATTCAATCCACCTAACAATCGATAAATGGGTTTGAAAACGGCTGGGATGATTGCGGTGGTAAATAATGCCACCATGGCACTACCGAGTAAAATTGCAGCAAAGAGAGCTTGGAGCGCACCTGGACCTAAAGCTAAATAGGTTAAACCTGGATAAACCAAGGCAAGAACGGTTAAGAATATCGGTGCTGCAAGCTGACTAGATCCTTTCTTTAATGATAGGGTGAAATCATCAATTGAACTGGGGCGATCTTTTTGATTACCTTGTAATTCTTTTGCTCTCATGAAAATGGATAGGATGCTCATCATCGATACATATCCAATCACCACAATACTTAAAGTGATGGTCGATGGTGAAGGAATTCGAGTTGCCACAAAGATGCCTAGCGTTAATAAGCCTAATGCCGCACTAATGAGCGTTGTGGTCAAGGCTTTGGCGATGCCATGACGAATCAATAGATAGACGGTTACAAGTGTCATGGCCAGTAATGCTCCAAGCGTCATATCCATGACCGTTGGTTGATTGGTTAACGTTTCACCAGGATAGAAGCCAACCATGGTTACTTGATCATCTTCATAAACCAATGTAATCACTTCTTCGAGAAGATCATTAAAATTATCACCTTCCAAGATAGGATCTACACCATTATTAAATGAGAACGTGACGCCATCTAATGTTTCAATGGCCAGTTCGGCAACAAAAATTCTATATTCAACGGTAATATCATCTTCTCGACGTGTTAAATCATGGACCTGAATCGTATCTTCACTTAAGACGAGAGATTCGCCATTAATAAATAAGTGATCGATTAATACTTGTAAATCTGCAGTAGATTCAAATTGAGAGAATTCTTTTGCTTCTAAATAAAGGCGAGCATTGCTGGTTTGGTTTGGTGAAGCAATTGCAGGTAAATTAAGGGCAGATAATGACACCATTGCGATGAGTGTGACTAAACCACCAATCATAGCGATAGGAGATAGCAATGGTCCTTTTGAAGCAAAATCACGTGTGGCAAATCGACCAACATAGACTGGTTTTTCATTTTTTAATACATCTGGAATAAGCGAGGCTTTTAGATTTAACCATGATAATTTTTTAGAGATGATCGTCGCTTGGAATAATTGACCAAATAAAATTTGATTCCCAAAATATACAACAATGGCATTGATAACAGAGCCAATCATTAAGATGACGGCTAAACTTTGAGCAAGATTACCACCGAATATGTATAGAAATAAACCAAACACTAAACCAATGACGGTGACATCAATCATGAAAGGCAATAATTGCCCATTGGCTTCTGAGTGTGCTTTTTTAAAGGTTCTACCTTGATAAATTTCTCTTCTGGTATATGTAAGATACATAACGGAAGTGAAGATACCGAGAACACCAACGATTAAAAAGCCAATCAAGGCACCGCTCGAGAATTCTAAGTTTAACGCAATAAACGTAAATAAAGTTGCAAAGATCGATAGCGTTGTTGTGGTGATGATCCCAATTGCACCGAGGCGGTACACAATCGCCAATACAATCACCATCATGATCATGGATGCTACCATTGCCCATAAGGTTTGACTATTTGCAAGCGAGAGAATATTGTCAAGCGATAATAACGCTTCGACAGCAGCAGGAACATTTTGAGCATATAAGAATTCAACCGAATATGCTAAATCACCAGCATTAAACAAGTTTCGGAAGTAGATTGCTTCTTCATTCGCTTGAGCAACAACGGTTGAAGCAAAAATATTATTTTCATTAGGTTGACCAAATTGAGAAGGAGAAACCAAGTAGGCTAATTCAGTTTTAGTTTCAGTATCCCACCATAAATTATTCACAGGAAAACGTAAGAGAATTTTTTCAGCGATGTCAGGATTGTTTAAGGATTCGGAATATGAATCTTCTTCAAGTTTTCCAGCCCAAAGTAATAATTCACCATCCGTCGATTCTTCTCCACCGGCTTCTGTAATTAATACTTCTTTTAAATACGTTAAATCTTCAACAGAAAATACGACAAAAGGATTTTGACCTTTATATTCAATGCGTGCAGTTTGACCATTAAACATTTGTTCATTGGTTGCACAAACTTCTGTAGTGGTGCAAAGCGTAAATTCAGCATCAAATCCAAGATAGTTTTGTAAACGCGTGTATTTGGTGTCAGAAGTTTCTGAAACGGTCACACGGATTTGATCATTACCTTCGACGAATACTTCGTATTTAGTGACAAGAGCATTTTCCAATCGATCAATCATTGAATTTGCAATGGATGTAACAGCAACGCTATCTTCAAAAGCTGCATCTTCATTAAGTTTGTCGGAGATTCTAAAGACCATTTCTCTACCGGATGTAAATTCCAAATTTGTATTGATGCCACCAATGACAGAGAGAAAATTGACACCAATTAACATCAGTGTTGTGAAAGATAAAATAAGGTAGCTCCAAATTCTTCGCATGTTTGTTCCTCCGAAAGGTCTTTTAAACGACAAATGTCGCTATAACACTTTACTATGTTTTGATGTTAAATTCAACGAAATAAAGTAGTAAAATCTTGTGTTTTAAAACAATAATCCTTGAAAGGGACGTTTGAGATGTTGATATGCTTTTTCTGTAGCAACCCGACCTCGTGGGGTCCGATTAATTAAGCCAATTTGTAATAAATAAGGTTCATAAACATCTTCTAAATTCATAATTTCTTCACCGATAGCAGAAGCTAAGGCCTCTAAGCCAACGGGGCCACCTTTGAACCGATCAATAATTCCCAGTAAATAACGAATATCAACATCATCGAGACCCAAAGGATCAACTTTTAAAGCTTGGAGGGCTTTGTGGGTAAGCGCTAGATTAATTGAATTTTGTTTTTCAAAATGAGCAAAATCGCGAATCCGTCTAAACAGACGATTGGCAATTCGAGGTGTGCCTCGAGAACGTTTACCTAATTCTGTGACCGCTTGATCTTCAATCGGCATGTGTAAAACTTTTCCAGTTCTTTTAATGATGGCTTCAATTTCTTCTTGGCTATAAAAATTGAGTTTTTCAGTGATGCCAAAACGTCCACGAAGTGGAGAAGATAAATCACCTGCACGTGTTGTAGCACCAATCAGCGTAAAAGGTGGTAATGCTAAGTTAATGGTGCGGCTACTACCTTCACGATTCACTAAAACAGAAACATGAAAATCTTCCATGGCACCATAAAGCACTTCTTCTACAATCGCAGGAAGTCGATGAATTTCATCGATAAACAAAATATCCCCGGGTTCAAGGGCTGTTAAAACTGCCGCCAAATCGCCCGTGCGTTCAATACTTGGACCAGTTACCGTCTTGATTTGACTTTTCATTTCGTTGGCAATGATGTGAGCAAGTGTCGTTTTACCTAAACCAGGTGGTCCATAAAGGAGTAAATGATCAAGGGTTTCTTGACGATGTTTTGCGGCACCAATAAAGACTTTAAGATTATCTAAAAGTTGGCGCTGACCAATATATTCTTTTAATAGCTGAGGACGTAAGGATAATTCTTCGCTTACTTCTTCTTGTTGTTTTTTTGCGTCAACAATTCTTGCCATAGCTATTTACCTAAACGTTTCAATGCGAGTTTGATGAGTTGTTCTGTGTTTGCAGATTCGACAACCATATCTTTTAATGCTCGATCAATTTCATTGCCCTTAAACCCTAAGGATTTTAAAGCATCTCTGACTTCTGTTAATCGACCATCTTCTTTGGTTGAAACTTTAGGTGTATCAAAGGTGATCTTTCCTTTTAGGTCTAAAATGATTTGACTTGCGGCCTTTGGTCCAATACTTGGTAAGGATTTTAAAAATGCTACATTGCCTTCATTGATACCTTGAATGATTTGGTCGGGAGAGGCACCGGATAATGCACCCATGGCTGTTTTAGGTCCAATGCCTTTAACTGAAAGTAACTGTTCAAAAATTCTTTTTTCTAAGAGTTTGGCAAAGCCAACTAAAAATTGATCACCTTCACGAATCACATGATATGTGTAAACATGATTGATCTCATTTAATTGAAAAGATTCAGGTTTGGTTATGTAAACAAAATAACCGACACCTTGGACTTCAATCACCAAGTGATCGGATTGCAATTTAACAACTAATCCGGTTAATGAATAAATCATATATTGAGTTGAACCACGCCTAAGAAAAATAAGATTAAGAGCACAAAAATAGTGATTACTGCAGACACAAGGACAAGGATGGTAGAAAGCTCTTTACGCATATCGTTATTATATAACGCTTTTAACTAGGAATAATACGTAAACTCAAACTCACCAATCACGACCGTGTCGCCTTCTTTAATGCCCATCGTTTCTAAAGCATCTTCAACTTTTATTTTACGTAAATATTGAAGCAAACTCATGATGCCTTGATCAGTTGATAAATTAAACTTTTGATAGGTTG
>JBDLRZ010000078.1:0-79590 GCA_039799785.1 Bacillota bacterium
AAAATAAATATATCGGTACACTTGAAACTTGGGAAAAGTCAGAAAAAGCTCTTGGTGATGCACTCACTGGCATGGGGAAAACTTATAAAGTCAATCCAGGAGACGGAGCCTTTTATGGACCGAAGCTTGATTTTAAATTAAAAGATTCTGTCGGTCGTACATGGCAATGTGGAACCGTTCAACTCGATATGAATAACCCTGAACGATTTGATCTAACGTATATTAACGAAAAGAATGAAAAAGTTAGACCCGTTATGCTGCATCGTGTGGTTTATGGTTCGCTTGAACGTTTTATCGGCATCTTAATTGAACATTATGCAGGTGCGTTCCCAACTTGGTTAGCGCCAGTTCAAATTAAAATTCTTCCGGTCAATCAAAGTTTCCATTTAGATTATAGTTACGCACTCAAGAAAGCAGCAGCCTCATTAGGTTTACGTGCCGAAGTGGATGCCAGCAATGAAAAATTAGGTTATCGTATTCGCAATGCCCAAGTTGAAAAAGTTCCTTACTCAGTGGTCATTGGTGATAAAGAACGGGATGGTCAATTGGTAACTTATCGACCCTACGGTTCTGAGGAGCAAATCACCGTTTCTTTGGAAAGCTTTTTACAAAAAGTCCTCAAAGAAGTCACGGATATCACAAGTTTAAGAATTGAATAATTGACTTTTGCTTCTAGTGTGCTATATTTAGCGTTGTAAAAATAGAAAGTAGAGGCGTCCGCTTCTCACCTGATTCTGCTTCAGAATGGGTCAATCGCTAGGAATTTAAACTTCTAAGATTGAATAATGGACGCTGCTCGCGTCCATTTTTATTTAAAAGGAGTGTGATCTGTATAGCTTACATGAACGTCCCCATCCGCCCAGAAAAGAAAAATAATGGTGATCTCATCAATAATCAAATCCGCTTTGCTCAAGTCCTTGTGATTGATCAAAATGGTAAACAACTTGGTGTGATGAACAGTTACCAAGCGAATCAACTCGCTGAACAAGCTGGTCTCGACTTATTATGTGTCGCACCAGGCGCAAAACCTCCTGTCTGCAAGATTCTAGATTATGGTAAATATCGCTTCGAACAACAAAAGAAAGCGAAAGAAGCCAAAAAGAATCAACACATCATCGACATTAAAGAAATTCAAATTAGCCCACAAATTGGTGAACACGATTTACAAGTCAAAGTGAAAGCTGCCATCGGTTTCTTTCAAGCGGGAGATAAGGTCAAACTGGTCCTTCGCTATAAAGGTCGACAAATGGCACACCAAGACTTCGGGGTTGAAATGGTCAATAAGTTTATCGAATCTGTTAAAGAAGTCTCAATGGTCGAAAAAAGACCTGAACTTGAAGGAAAATTACTGATTACAATCCTTGCAAGTACCGTCAAAAAGTAAAGGAGCTATCAAAGTATGGCAAAAAAATATAAGTTAAAATCAAAGCGAGCATTGATGAAACGAGTGAGAATGAGCAAGAGCGGCAAACTCATTCGTAAGTCTGCTTACACGGGACACTTATCTCGTCACAAATCCTCAAAGCAAAAACGACAAGCAAGAAAATCACGGCAAATCTCGGCATCTGATTACAAACGTATCAGAGCCTTGTTAGGCCGCTAGGAGGAAACAACCATGAGAGTAAAAGGTGGAACAGTTAGTCGCGCTCGTCGTAAACGAGTCTTGAATCGTGCAGAAGGTTATTTCGGAGCAAGACATCGCCTCTTTAGAACCGCTAAACAAGCCGTCATGCGGGCAAGATTATATGCTTACCGTGATCGTCGAAAAATCAAAAGTGATTTCCGTAAATTATGGATTAAACGTATTAACGCAGCGGTTCGTAGTTATGAATTATCCTATAGCCAATTCATGTTTGGTCTCAAACAAGCTGGCATTACGGTCAATCGTAAAATGCTCTCTGAGTTAGCCATTAACGATCAAGCAAGTTTTAAGACCCTTGTCGAAACTGCCAAGAAAAACCTCAAAGCTTAATCGACTCTATAAAAAACTCGGTATCCATACCGAGTTTTTTTATTTGCCTTGTTGAGGAACAATTAACTTCTTTAATAGATTGGTTGCTTCTTGATTGGCTTTTTCGAACTTTCCTTCAAAAAACGCTTGTTCTGCTAGTGCGATAATTTTTTGATTGTCTGTGGTCCGATGCCGTTCTTTATTGGCACTCAATAAAAGCTTTTCTGTATCAAGGGCTAATTTAATGGTGGCATGAATTCTTTGCACCAAGGCTTGACCTTCTTGTTTGACAAGCATGAGATTTTGCTGAACGACATTCATATCAATCGGTAATAAACTTAATGCATCTACAATTTGTTTTAAATTTTGATAAAAGGTTGTTAATTGACCATCAAATTGTTCCGTTAAGATTTGCATATTAAGATCATCCAGAGCTTTTTCTGCATCCTTGAATTGTAAAAAATATTGGTTGACCGACGCATAAGCTTCTTGAGAATGGGTTTTTAATGAAGAGAGATATCGTGAAAATTCATCAAGTTTTCGTTCACCAATTTCAGCTTCTTTTTTTAAAATTGTGATTTTATCGACTTGAAGTGTGTAAGGTTGCTTGGTCCCTGCTAGGACAAGTGTATCTAAACCTCTTTTGGTTAGATTGAGGCGAGAAATGAGTTCTTTAATGGACTCAACTTCTGCAAGACGTTGATGTTCAAGAACATAGATTTCTTTGATTTTAGGAAGTCCTGAATTGAGTTTAGAAAATCGTCTTTCTAGATTGTTGACGGCATCATAAGTGGATTCATAATCCTTATCAAAGGCAATCTTTGCTTCTTTTTCTTTTTCAAATAAGGGATAAAAACTTTCGATTTTATCTCCGATTGAATTGAGTAAAACTTCCATACCAAAAATATCAAAGACCGCAATACGCGTTTGCATTTTTTCAAGTTCATCTTTTGCTTTTGAAATCGTATCCTTAATCAACAAATGGTGTAAGGGATAGCCTTGTTTTTGCATCGTTTCAGACGTATCTAATAAAGTTCTGATTTTTTCTGGCATGACACTTGATAGCAAAACACAAATTCGTGGTAATTCATGCATCAAGCCTAATATTTTTTTGATGGCCTTGGTCATTTTGGCAATCATTTGCTGAATATCATCATACTCACCAGCATCCATTTTTTGGTCAATAAAATTAACTTGATCATCAACGTATTTGAATAAATTGTTGAATTGGATTTCTACTAAACTCAGCTGATTGATTTTTCCAAAATATTCACTACGGAGGTGACGGATCAGTTCTTTGACTTCTGCGATTAAAACCTTAGTATCCTCTTCAGGTTTCATGATCATCGTCAACTCTTGCATTAACTTTTTAACGGCACTTTCAAAAACATCAAGCGTTATTCGAGTCGGTTGATATAACGCATTAAAGGATTTGCCTTGATTATCTTTGACATACTGAGAAAGTTTATTGAGTTGATCTTTCGCTTTGTTATCGAGTTCATTTTTGATCATGTCGTGGGTTTTAGAAATCCCATCAAAATAGCTGAAATATTCAAGATTATGCTTAGAAATCTTTTCTAAACGTTGGTAAATCGCGGCAGCCTGAACAAAAAAAAGAGCATGAGTATCTTGGTATCTTTTTTCTAATTCTTGAAAAGGTTTTTTAATAAATAACATATGGATGGATAACTTCAATATAGCATATTCATTTAACTTGCGATGATTGACATCAATGCCACCTTTTTGTATAGTATGGAGGCATGTCAAAGCATGCATATACCGCTTGTCCGACCGCTAAGACCAATGGAACAAAGTAACCTGAGCTTAAAGGCGAAATGATTCTTAGCATCCGAAGCGTGGAGTGTGCACCTAGCTTTATGTCTGCAATAAAGAAAGGAGATTATATATCTCATGAGATTTAGAGGTTCAGATTGGAAACGTTCGCGTCGTTTAGGATTTTCGACTTTAGAAACTGGTAAGGAATTAGCAAAACGTCCTTATGGTCCTGGTCAACACGGTCAAGGCCGTAAAAAGAAACCTTCGGAATACGGAAAACAACTTTTAGAAAAGCAAAAGTTACGCTTTACCTATGGCGTTAATGAACGTCAATTCCGTCGTTTATTTTTAATCGCTTTAAAGTCTAAAGAAGTTACCGGTACACGCTTTATGCAAATTCTTGAATCCCGTTTAGACAATCTTGTCTTCCGTTTAGGCATTGCAAAAACTCGTAAAGCTGCTCGTCAATTAGTCAACCATGGTCACATTACGGTGAACGGTGCTAAGATTGATATTCCAAGTTACCTTTGCGAAGTGAATGATGTGATTGCCGTTGCTGAAAAGAGCAAAAACTTAGTGGCCATTAAAGCTTCACTTGCAAGTAATGCAGGAACCTTAGCCTATGTCACGATCGATAAAGAAAAATTATCGGGTGTCTTTACGCGCTTCCCAGAAAGAAAAGAATTACCACAAGATATTAACGAAGCCCAAATCGTTGAATACTATAACCGTTTGTTGTAATCGATCCATACTTGCAACAATTAAAAAGCTTGGTAAGTCATACCAAGCTTTTTTTATTTCAAGATTGAAGTTCAATCAAGACGTAAAGTTTTTTACCACGTCGAAGGACAACATATTTTCCAAATAGAGCTTGTTCTTTTTTAAGCGTATAGGAAAGTTGATTCATGGTTTCTCCATTGATACTGATGGATTGCCCTTGAATAAATTCCCGTGCCTCTCTTTTACTTGAAGCTGCGGAGGTTTGGATCAATGCATCTTCTAGTAAGATACCCTCAGGTAAGTTGACTTTTAAGCCGCCTAATACGGATAAAAGTTGAGATTCGTTTAAAGATTTAAATTGTCCTGTAAATAAGACTTCCGACATCATTTTAGCTTCATTGAGTTGCGCTTCTCCATGCAAGACTTTTACAATACCTGCTGCTAAATATTTTTGTGCAACGCGCTGACCCAAGTTTGCTTGATGTTGCGTTTCAATGTCTTTTAGTATTTGAAGCGAATCAAATGAAAAGACCTTTAAATAGTTTAACGCTGTAACATCATCCACATTATAGAAATATTGATAAATAGCGTACGGAGAGGTTAAAGAGGCATCTAAAAATAAAGCCCCATCCTCTGTTTTTCCAAACTTTTTGCCATCATTTCTGGTGATTAATGGTGTAGAAAATACACCTGCTTTTTTGTCAGATGTTCCTACTTTTCTGATTAATTCTAAACCACTCGTTAAATTGCCCCATTGGTCAGATCCACCAAATTGTAACTGGCAACCTTCACGTTGATAAAGGTGTAAAAAGTCAATCGATTGCAATAACATATATGAAAATTCTGTATAGGATAACCCTGATTCTAATCGATTGGCAACCACATCTTTTGCAAGCATATAATTAATCGGAAAGAACTTTCCATAATCTCGAAGATAATCAATCATGGACAGTTTCCCTAACCAGTCAACGTTATTCACCACAATGCCTTTTTTGGGATCTGAAAAATCTAAGTATCTTTCTAATTGTTTTTTAATGGCGTTTGTATTGGCTTGGAGTGAGGCTTGATTCAAAAGATTTCGTTCCTTACTTTTGCCGGAAGGATCGCCAATCATCCCAGTAGCCCCTCCAACAACCGCAATGATGCGATGACCAGCTTGTTGTAATCGCATTAATATTGAGATTTGAACAAAGTTCCCTAAGTGCATCGAAATGGCACTCGGATCAAATCCGGAATAAATCGTGGTAGGTGTGCTTAACAATTGTCTAACTTCTTCTTCGTTAGAGGTGTCTTTAATTAACCCTCTTTGCTTTAATTCATCAAATATCGTAATCATATTTAAAATAAGGTACTCGCTCGTTTGACGAAAGTCGATTCAAACTCGAGGTTCTTCTCCTTTTGTTCATCCGTAAATAAACCCGATAACATCGTAACAGCTTTTGATCCTACTTCTTTCAAATCTAAATGTAAACTCGAAAGTTGCGGACGAATAATGGAGACATATTTGGTACCGATAATGGATAACACTTCAACATCTTGAGGCACTCTTAAACCAGAATCAATCGCCGCATTAATCACTGCAGCTGCAAGTGAATCTCGATACGCTAAAAAATAACCAGATTTAGTCGATTTAAAGATTTCCATAAAATCTGCATAAGTTTGACGATAGGAATCTTCAATGGAGAAGACACCATAATTTTTCCCAGCCTTGATATGTGCATCAATAAAGGATTTTTCAATTCTTTCTAACAGGCGTCCAGAATGATGCAAATGTAAGAAATACATTTTCTTACTGCCTTTTTTGAAATATTGTTGAATCACTTCTTTGATCTTCTTTTCATAATCAAAATTAATGGACGCTAATCGTTCACCTTTAACTTGGTTGTTAATCACGACAAGCGGAATTTTATAACTAGCAAGTTTGTTAATATCTTCATTATCCAATTCATCATCAAAAATAATCGCGCCATCCACATGTGAGGTAATGACCTTTTCAACAACTTGTAACGCATCTTCTTTGGATTTGTTGGTGACAAAGAGAGTCAGTTGATAACCTCTTAACTTTGCTTCGTCCGTCATGCCGTTTAACATGTTAGCGATATAAACATAGTTGGCACTGGGAATGACAATCCCAATATTGGTGGTCTTGTTCGTCGCTAAAGCTTGCGCTAGTCGAGAAGGTTTATAACCTAACCTCGCGATGGTTTCTTCAACTTTTTTTCTTGTTTTTTCTGTTACATTTGAATTGTTGTTAATGACACGAGAAACCGTTGCAAGTGATACACCACTTGCCACTGCCACTTCATAAATCGTCACGCGATCTTTCATATTGTTCATAACAATGAACCCCCTATGATGAAAACACTTTCATTATAAATGAAAATTTACATTAAAACAAATGAAGATGTGTAATTTTTTTACATTACTTGGAAGCAAAAGGGACGTCTTTTAAGCGTGTTGATGGAATAAGACCCCGACCAACTTTAGCCTCAGGTTTACCATTCAACATCACTAAATCGCCGGTAAAGTTTGTGCGTAAGGTCACTAAATACAAACCAACGCCATATAAATTAACTGGCGCATTTTCTTTTTCAAACCAAGCAATTTTTTCTGGATTAAATCCAGATGACACAATAATTTGGACGTGGCTAAAACCTTCACCATCCAAAGCTTTTCTTAATCCATGAATCAACCAAGGATTGACCCCGTGAGGATCCCCTTGTTTGAGAGGATTTTTTTCAAAGTATCGATCGATTAAACTACTGGATGTATCGACTCTAACTGCTTTTAATCGTTCCCTAAATCTTCTAGCAACTTTTAAACTGTCTGTAATGACGTCGTTATTGTAATCCACGAGTGCGGTAATTTTTTCTTGAGGAAATTGTTCACCATAATACTCACATGCTTTGACAATATCGCCCTTACACATTTGAATGAGAGCATGTGGCATGGTTCCCATTCCTTTACCACCCCACCAAGCGGCCTGAGCATCGGTACTCACTCTATCAATACCCATGATAAAGGAAGCATAACCGTCTCCACTTTGTGTATGATAATCATCTTGACGATCAGCCATTGAAAATACAGGTTTACCATTGGCTACTTTTAATACTTCTTTTGTGTTGGTGGCAACTGAAGACCTACGAGATAAGATGCCATCGATCGTTGATTCTAGGAAACCAAAATCTTCATATGCACCCGTGATGCGAAGAACAGGTTCTTTACTTTGTACTTCATCTCCATCTTCTAAAGCTTCGATGCGTAATTGTTCAGGATGATGGGCAAATGTGTGAATCAAGGCAATCACTTCATCCAAACCGCACACAGTTAAATTGGGTTGCCATTGGAAAAATTGCATCGTTACAATTTGTTTTGGCATAAAGCGTTCTATAATTGCTTGGGTTTTTAAAAAGTAATTTGCCGTGTAAAAACCCTTGCGAATTGATTCTGGAAATTGAAACGTTTGATTCGTTAAGCGAGCGATTTTTTTACTCTTCTTAAGCTCAATTTCATTGACCATAAAAATCCTTTCCAATAGGAGTTTCTTTCGGAAGTACGTAAACCCCAACTTGTGTCTCAGGTGAGATGCCTAATGTTTTTTGGGAACAAAACATCCCTTGAGATTTTTCCTTCATCATCAATCCTTCTTCAATCATCTGACCATCTAATAACATCGCACCAGGTAACGCAACAACGACCTTATCATTCGCTTTTACTTTTGTTGAATTTGTGACAACTTGGATAGAAGTAGTGCCAAGATTAACTTGGCAAATCCATAAGTTATCCGCATCCGGATGAGCTTCCAACTGAGTGATCGCACCAACGGTAAAACCGGAATGAAAACCCGGTAATACAAAGGATATGCCATTTTTAAGTAAGTGTTGATTTAAGATTTCAATGTCTTGATTTGAAAACTGACGAATGATTCCTTTAGGTAGATTGGGTAATAAATTTAAAGGTTGTTGGATATTCATCCCAATCAATTGATCTTGATGGTAAATGATAACGACATGATCTTTGATGACATGATGCGTTGGTTGTAAAGGTGCTTTCAAATATATTGCGAGTTGATCACCGAGTGTGAGAGGTTGATAAACGTAATTAACCATGATGATCTTCTTTCGCCAAGCGATCCATCAAATTGGGTTTGAGTTGTTTAAGCATTTTTAACAATGTTTTTTTACTTGCTTCAAAATCCCGGGTATCTAATATCGTTTGGGAGGAATGGATACTACGGGCAACGATGCAATGCGTTAAGGTCATAATACCTGATAAATTTTTATGAACCGCGCCAGCATCTGTTCCACCAGGAGAAGAATAAAATTGAAAAGGAACTTTAGCAGCGATTGCCATTTTTTCTTGCCATGCTAATAAGGTTGGTCTTGCGATCATCGATGCATCAATATAACGTAATAATAATCCGCCACCTAATTGCCCTTGTTCGCTAGCGTCACCGCTTGAATCACGAGCTGGTGAACAATCTAAAACAATCGCTAAATCTGGCGCAATCATCGTAGAGCTGGTGGTTGCACCTCTCAGTCCAACTTCTTCTTGGACCGAAGCACCAACATATAAATCAAAAGGTAATGATTTATTCTTTAAAGCTTTTAAAATCACCAATCCCATCACCAAACTGTATCGATTATCAAATGCTTTTCCTAATATTCTTGTGCCACCTTGTAAGAGAGAAAAATTCGTTGCATAGGTCACCATATCACCAGGTTTTACACCAAGTTTTTGAGCCTCGTCCTTACTTGTAAATCCAAAATCGACATAGACACTTTCGACTGTGGGAATGCCTTGATGAACATCTTTAAGTAGGTGGGGGGGCGTGGTGTCAACCGCGCCTAGAAATACCTTACCTTCGCGTGTTGTTAAGTGCATGCGTTGTGATGTTAAGGTTAGAGGATTAATACCGCCGATTGGAACAATTTTAATCATCCCATTGGATTGAATGTGACTAACCATAAAACCAACTTCATCCATGTGTCCGAGAATTAATACTTTCTTTGCATTCGGTATACTACTTTTTTTAACGGCAAACACACTACCTAAATGATCGGTTTGCGTTTGATATCCTAAGGATTGATACGCTTGCAGTAAAAATGATGCAACCTGATTTTCTTGACCAGAGATTGCATTTAATTCGGATAAAATTTTAAAGTGTTTTAATTCAAATGCATTCAGCATGATTACTCCTTTTGAGCGATAAGGCGATAGATTGGCTCAGAAGTCTTACGAAAAAAACTTTCATATTCCGTCATAATATCTGTCGATTCAACGGCAACATAAGGTTGCTGAATCTGAACTATATTATAAGACATTTGGTTTAGATTCCCTATGGAAAACATAAACAAATCTAAGTTATCAGTTTTCATGATGATCTTACCTTTTGGTTTGAGAATGCGTGTGATTTTTTGCAAATTACCCAATGCTGTTAATCGACGCTTGTGATGACGTAATTTGGGCCATGGATCTGAAAAATTTAAATAAATTTCATCAAAAAAAGAGTCAGGAATGATGAAAGATGCTTTTGCAAAATCACCTAAAATTAATTTCACATTTAAGGTTTCGGATAATAAGACTTTTTTTAAGGCAAAAGCGATAACGGTTGTCACACGTTCGACGCCATAAAAAAAAGTTTGAGGTTGCTGTAAACTTTTGCCTGCAATAAAATCACCCTTACCTGTACCGATTTCTAAAGCATAATGATGAAATCCATTTTTTTCGATAATCGGATCTTGGTCGGTTTGCACCAATTCCGGGTGCTCAGCTATCAGTGGTTTAGCCCAAGGCTTACTTTTTAGGCGCATGGAGTTGGCCTAAATCAAAGATTGCCCGAGCGTAGATTGCCATCGAGTTGGTGTAGTCTTCAAGATCAATTTTTTCATCATTTTCATGAATGAAATCTTCTTTGGTTGGAAATTTGCTACCGAATGCAACGGTATTTTTAGCCTCTTTTGCATAGGTTCCACCACCAATCGTAATGATAGGTGTGACTTTATCACCCGTTTCATCTTGATAGGCTTTCAATAAAGTTTGAATCATCGGTGCCTTTGGATCAAAGACGAGCATTGGGGAGGTTGACAAAGTTTTAAATTGTAAGGGGGCTGGGGTTTGCAACTTCATCTTTTTTTCCACTTCTTCATACTTCACGGATTCAGGATAACGATAGTTTGCAACTAAAGAAAAATGATGACCGTCATATGAAATGAGTCCAATATTATTGGTGGTTTCTTTGAGTAATGGGCCTTTTGCATCGATG
Organism: Bacillota bacterium; assembly: GCA_039799785.1. Classification (GTDB taxonomy): domain Bacteria; phylum Bacillota_I; class Bacilli_A; order RFN20; family CAG-826; genus UBA970. The sequence goes on from JBDLRZ010000078.1 coordinate 10,713, forward strand.
CCTAAATTTTTACCCGTAAAGTCTTCATATTGTTTAGCGATCGTGTTTAATGGTTCTTGTGGGAATGCTTTTGCTAAAAAAGATAACAAGGCAGTCCCAGCATTTTTACCTAATTGGGGTAAGGAACCGTGTGCAGCTTTTCCATGAAAGGTAATGGTCGTTTTTGAACCATTGACGTTAATCTCATGTGGAAAACCAAATTGGTTTAAAGCGCGTTCTAATGAAAATAAAGTATCGACAACCGCAACGGCTTTATCAATGACAGAATTAGCAACAATGCCTGCTTTAATCGAATGTATGCCACGAAGATGGACGTGACCCAATATTTCAAAGTTACTGATGCCTTTTTCTCCATAAATCAAAGGGAAATTACCATCTGGTGTAAAGCCTGCCACCGCATAAGGTTTCTTTAATTGATGAAAATAGTATTTCAGACATCCACTGCCTTTTTCTTCATTGCCACCAATGACAAGTTTGACTTGAAAGCCTTGAATTAATTTTTTATCTTTTAACATCTTGATTGCGTAATACGAAGCTAACGCTGGACCTTTGTCATCACTCGTCCCACGTCCATACATCCGTTCATTTTCAATCACCGCACCAAAAGGGGGGTGTTTCCAACCTTCAGCAACTGGAACCACATCACTATGCGCATAGACTGCAATTTGTGGACCAGTTCCATAGGTAATTTCGGTAACGTGACCATCGCAATAGTCAACTTGAAAACCGTCTTTTTCTGCAAGTTTTCCAATAAATTGTAAAGCTTGATAAACCGTTTCTCCGTAGGGTTTACCTTTGGTAATCGTACGTTCATCATGGATGGAAGGAATTTGAATCCATCGTTGCAATTGTTGAATCGCTTCTTGATGATATCCCTTTAGAAATTGAGAAAATTGTGATGCCATGTTTGCATCCTCCTAATCTTGTGATAAAAAGCGTCTAATGGAACGAACATTAAATAAGGTTATATATAGAACTGGAATCAGCACTGCTGCTAGTAAAGCTTCTAACAAACCATTAAGACCCAAAATAAACCAAATTAAATTAAACAGATTACCAAACGTTTCTACAAATGCTGCACTTTCAAAAATCCATAGCATCGATAAAACCAGGACTGTATGGATAAGCGTTGCTAGAAATGCTCCAAAACTAATGGCAATCCATTGTAAGGGACCTTTAAATTGTTTGGCGAAGGTCAAAATAAAACCTGCGAATAAACCAAAGATAATTCTAGGAAAAATTGAAATCATCGGATTAATAAAAAATAAATCAGTGGGTAGTGGAGTGGGATTGGTTAACACGACCAATAACGAAACCACGCCAAACGTTAAACCAAACAACGTAGCGGATCGTGTGGATAACAAAATAGCACCCAACAAGACAGGTAAATGTATGAGCGTGATGGATACACCAGCACCTAACGGCAAAAATCCAAACAAAGGAACAAATCCCATGATGGCAATCAATGCAATAAACATGCTATGAATCGTAAGTTTTCTAATTTGGTTTCTTGTGGTTAATTGCATAATGCAATGCCTTTTAAAGATAGATGAGGATCATGGGTGACTTTGATTGTAAAAAGAGGTAATAACCAATTCGCATAACCACCTGTGATAATCACTGGTGCATGCTTTAACCCAAGACCTTTTAACCCTTGTTGAATCAAGCCTTCGATCATATGGATATGACCTAGAATAATTCCACTCGCTAAGGCACTGACTGTATTTTTACCAAATACTTCAGTAGGTTTCATCATTTGCATGGTTTTAATCAATGAAGCATTTTGATTGAGGGCTTTAAAGGAAGTTAAAATGCCTGGCGCAATGGAGACTCCTTCAAAACCATGGTCACGAATGGCCATCACTTTTGTAGCAGTTCCCACGTCGATTATGATGGCATCTGGATGATAATGTCGATCGGTTGCAATCGCATCCATTAATAAATCAACACCAAGTTCTTCAGGTTTTTGTATTCTAAGTTTAAAATTTGGCGCACTTAACGTTGAAAGAAACGTTGGTTGAATCGTAGTAAGTTGGGCAATCGCTTTGACAATCAAATGGCGAAGTTGGGGTTTAACAGAGGCGATGCGAATGGTCTTTATCGCAAATTGTTGAAAGACTGGTGAAAACCAGGTTTGATACGTTTTAATGGTTGGAATCGAAGGATGATCCACGTATGAATGAAGGACCAACTGGCCTTGATCAAACACGCCTAATTTAACAGATGTATTGCCTAAATCAATTGCGAGTAACATACTATTATCCTACTACAAAGTTCATCATTTTGCCTTGAACATAGATGACCTTTTTAATGCTTTTACCTTCAAGGTGCTTGATCACATTTTCATCAAGTTTTGCCAGGCGTTCAATGTCAGCTTCAACAGTTCCCACTGGAAAAGTTAACGTCGTTCTTAGTTTTCCATTCACAGCGATTGGTAATTCAAAGGCTTGTTTTTGTAGTTTTGATGCATCAAGTTTTGGCCAAGGATGATAGGCAAGTTGATCTTCACATTTCAACATCAACCATAATTCTTCACCTAAATGAGGGGCTACACAACTCAGCATTTGAACAAAGCCCTTTAAGAATGGTGTGGGAATCGTTTTCGCTTTATAAACATCATTGATAAAGATCATCATTTGAGAAATGGCTGTGTTTAATTGAAGAGACTCAAAATCTTCCGTTACTTTTTTAATCAAGAAATGGTAACTATAGTCAAGGGTACCATCACTTTTTTCAACCCAACGATCGATATATTCTTGTTCACTGAAGAGTCGATAGACGCGATCTAAGAAACGTCTTGAGCCTTCTAATCCCTGATTGGACCATGGTAAAGCTGCTTCTAAAGGCCCCATAAACATTTCGTATAAACGTAATGTATCTGCCCCATATTGTTCAATGATGTCATCTGGATTGACAACATTCCCTCTTGATTTGGACATTTTTTCGCCGTTCTCGCCGAGGATCATGCCTTGATGAAATAATTTTTTGAAAGGTTCTTCTGTATGCACAACGCCAATATCAAACAAGAATTTATGATAAAAACGAGCATATAAAAGATGCAACACTGCATGTTCAGCTCCACCAATATATAAATCCACTGGTAACCAATGCTTGAGGAGTTTTTCGTCGGCAATGACTTTATCATTCTTGGGATCTAAATAGCGAATATAGTACCAGCAACTTCCAGCCCATTGAGGCATGGTATTCGTTTCTCTGATATACGCTTTTCCATCCATCACCACATCTAACCAATCAATAGCATTTGCCAAAGGTGACTCACCCGTTCCAGATGGTTTAAATTCCTTTAAGTCTGGTAATAATAGAGGCAAATCATTTACTTTTAACGGAACGATACTACCATCATTTTTACTGAGTAGAACAGGAATTGGTTCACCCCAATATCGCTGTCTAGAAAATAACCAATCACGAAGTTTATAGTTGGTTTTGAAACGACCTTTGTTCAAGGTTATCAATTTTTCTGTCATGACTTTTTTGGCAGGTTCAATGAATAAACCATCAATTAAAGGTGAATGAATATGTTTACCATCTTCGATCATGGCAGCATCTTGAACATCACCTTCCAATACAGAACGTATCGGTAGATGATATTTTTTGGCAAATTCAAAATCACGTTGATCGTGTGCCGGTACCGCCATCACTGCACCAGTTCCATAACCATATAGAACATAATCCGCAGTCCAAATGGGTATTGCTTCGCCATTAATCGGATTCATCGCAAAGGCACCGGTAAAGACACCGGTTTTATCTTTATTCAATTCAGTTCGATCTAAATCAGACTTACTTGAAGCCGATTGGACATATTCCTCAACTGCTTTTTTTTGTGATGGAATCGTGATGGCTTTCAATAATGGATGTTCTGGTGCAAGCACAACATAGGTTGCGCCATAAAGTGTGTCCGCACGTGTTGTGTAAACCGTGAAAGATTCTTTCGATTGTTTTACATCAAAAATAATTTCGGTACCCGTGGATTTTCCAATCCAATTTTTTTGCATATCTCGTGTTGAATTGGGCCAATCCAATTGGTCTAATCCAGAAAGTAGCTTTTCGGCATATGCTGTAATTTTTAAAACCCATTGGCGCATCATGCGTCTTTCAACCGGAAATCCACCAACCTCTGATTTACCATCCACCACTTCTTCATTCGCAAGGACTGTACCTAAGGCAGGACAAAAATTTACCGGTTTTTCGTCGATATAAGCTAAACCTTTTTCTAACAGTTTAATAAAAATCCATTGGGTCCATTTATAGTACTGGGGATCGGTTGTGGCAATTTCTTTTGACCAATCATAACTAAAACCCAATGCCTTAATTTGCTTTTTAATGTTGGCAATATTTTTCTCAGTAAAACCCATAGGATGGTTGTTTGTTTTCAATGCATATTGTTCAGCGGGTAAACCAAATGCATCCCAACCCATTGGATGTAAAACATTAAAGCCTTGCATCCGTTTCATTCTTGCCACAATATCAGTCGCCGTATAACCTTCAGGGTGGCCAACATGTAGGCCTTGAGCAGAAGGATAAGGAAACATATCTAAAATGTAATATTTTGGTTTTGAAAAATCATACACATTGGTATAAAAAACGTTTTGATGATCCCAAAAAGCTTGCCATTTTGGTTCGATTGTCTTGTGATCAAATCCCATAAAATCCTCCTAAAAAAACAAAAACGCCCTGGAAAGGACGCTAATGCGTGGTACCACCTTTATTTGCATAATGTCATTATGCACGCTTGATAACTTTAACGTAGTTAGCGAAGGTTGTCTTGATAGGTGAGATGAAAGCGAAGCTTTCGATAGTCTATCCAACCCTATGGTCATTTTACCATATTAAGGGTGAAAATCGTTGCAAATTTACGACACCAATGATAAGATTACAACGTTGTCTGGAGGAATCTAATTATGGCAAGAGTATGTACCGTTTCCGGTCGAGGACCGATGAGTGGCAATGCCCGTTCACACAGTTTACGTGCAACACGTAGAACTTGGAATTTAAACTTACAAAAATATCAAATCACAGAAAATGGGATTACCAAAACTGTGAAAATGTCCGCCCGTGCTTATCGTACCTTGATGAAAAATCAAGCTACCCGATAAGCCATTCTATTTGGGTTAAGAAAACCCAAAGCATCACATTCGCTAACGATAACCACTGCGTATAGGCCATCACAAAATAGGTTGGTCGACGATACAGTGGTTTTTCATTTGAACTTTCTACCTTTTCAAGTAGCGCCCAATCTTTTAATCGTGGATTGAAAAGTAAGATGAATTGAAAAATACCTTGAGCTAGCGTTGTCCAAGGTAAAAAAGTTTGAAATTGGGAATATGGTGATGTGAAGATGACATAACTACCTAAGAATAAAATGGCTATGATACTAACGCTAAACAAGGACGCCAAACCAACATACATTTCGATGCGCTTGGGTTGTAAGGTAAAGATGCCAATCGTCGATAATAAAAAAATGATCATCAAGGTTAATAAAACATATGTTATGGGTAGACCAGGATATACAAAGACGCTCTCCCAGTAAGCAAATAAGGAAACTAAAAAGAAAACAAATAAACCTTTTAAAGGTTGGAAAGTATATTGAAATGCAATCGGTTTTTCATCAAGCTCAAAAGGTAAGTGGTGATGAAATTGATAGGGCGTTTTTTTGATTGTTTTAAATTGCCTTAATCCAAAATACAGATAACCAATTAATAAAACAAACGTGAGAACCCAAAGCATCCAGAGCAATGCATCATTCATGCTTAAGTTGTTTGATCGCCTTTGCAAGATTTTTTTGTTTGAATAAGTAACTACCTACAACCAAAATATCAACACCAGCATCGATACATGCTTTAGAAGTTTCTAAATTAATTCCACCATCTACTTCAATAAGTGTCTTGAGTTTAGTAGCATCAAGTTCTTGTCGAAGCCAATTAATTTTGGCAATCGCGGATGGAAGAAAGGCTTGTCCTCCAAATCCTGGTTCTACTGACATGATGAGGATAAGATCTACCGTACCTAATAGTGGTTTTAATACCTCAACTTTGGTTTGTGGTTTGATACTAATGCCTGCTTTAACGCCAAGTTTATGTAATTGTTTGATCCATGATTGAATGTTTTTTAAATCCCGTGCTGTTTCATAATGGAACGTAATGATTTTGGCGCCAGCTTTTGCAAATGCTTCAAAATAATCCGATGGATTACTAATCATTAAATGAACATCATGGACGATATTAAATGAGGCCGTAATGGCACTCACAATCGGTAAACCGAATGAAATATTAGGGACAAAATGACCATCCATCACATCGTAATGAAGATAATCTGCTTTCGCTTCCACAACTTGCTTTACGTCTGATTCTAAGTCTAGAAAATTACTCGCAAGTAAGGATGGGGCAATTTGGATTTTTCGCATCTTTTAATACTCCTTTTGTTCCGGTAATTGTTGTAGCATCTTGAGATAGTCTTGATAGATCTCTAATGGAATTTTACCACTTTTAACTTCTTGAAGAATATGACATCCAGGTTCTTGACGATGTGTACAATTAAAAAATTTACATTGAGAGAATTGATTTTCAAATCCTGGATAGACCTTTGCAAGGTCGTGTTGTAAAATGGGAAGTTCCAAAGAAGAAAATCCTGGCGTATCTGCCATAAAGCCTCCAAGCCATGGTAATAAGACAACCTCTTTGGTTTGATGTTTACCACGACCTAAGGCTTGTGAATAACTTCCAATTTGTCGAGAAAATAGAGGATTTAATGTATTAATAATGGTCGATTTTCCTACACCCGTTTGACCGGCAAAAGCTATTACTTTGTGAGGACCGATTAATGTGGATAGCGCTTGTGGATCAGGATGATGTTTATCAAAAAATAGAATTTTAAAACCATGGTGTTGTAGGTATGCCCAATCTTGTTGGAAGGTTTGTGGTTGCGCTTGATCAACTTTAGAAACAATGATTGTTATCTTTAAATTATAATATCGACCAAAACTGATAAATTTTGCAAGCAAGAAAAAGGAATATTGTGGTTCTACTAAACTTGTAACGATGATGAGGTCAGTAAGGTTACTTACTCTTGGGCGTTTGATAAAGGTTTGACGCGGATGAATCAATGTAATCATTTGGAGGGATTCATCGAATTCAACATGATCGCCGACGACAGGTTTAATCATTAATTTGTCAGATTTTCGAATATGGCAAGAGTAGATTTGCTCTTGATGATAAACAAGATACTTTCCAAAATCTAAGTTAACGATGGTCCCTGTCATACTTCATCACTTTTTAACCCTAATAATTTTGCCCAGAATGATCGTTTGGGCGTAATTAACTTTGGATGGTCTAAGCATTCTTTGATATCGCGTTGAAATTCTAATACCGATCGATATCGGTCATTCGGATTTTTTCTACATGCTTTTAAAATAATTTTTTCAATCACTCTTGGTGTCGAAGGTATCCATTGTCTTGGTGAAGGAAATTTTTCTTTGATGTGGCGCATCGCAACCGTTATTTGATTATTACCTTCATAAGGAACCTTGCCTGTAATCAATTCAAAAAACGTAATACCTAATGAGTAAATGTCACTCTTAAATGTTGGGGATTGTCCGTTGGTAACTTCAGGAGGTAAGTAATGTACCGAACCAATAATGACTTGGCTTTTGGTTACGCGACGTGAATTCTCAAAAAATGCAATACCAAAATCACCTAGTTTAATCGTTTCATCTGGCGTTAAAAAAACATTATCAGGTTTAATATCACGATGAATGACCAATGAATTATGGGCGAAGGCAACCGCATCACAAAGTTGATACATCATCTCACAAGCTTGTTTGAATCCAAAACGTTTTTGTTCATCTAACAAACCTCGCAAGGTTTTTCCTTTGATGAGTTCGGAGGCCATATAAGGTAAATTTTGATGGTAACCAATATTAATGACACGAACGATATTGGGATGGTTTAAGGAGGCGGATGCTCTTGCTTCTCTTTCAAATCGGGTCACATTATCTTTAGATTTGATGGCGTTTTCTTTGATGATTTTTAAAGCAATTTCTTTTCCAGTAATCAGGTCTTCTGCTTGATATACGTAGGCAAATCCACCTTCGCCTATTTCCCTAATGATGCGATAGCGTTCATCAATAATATCGTTGTCTTTAATCATCGTTCGGATTCCCAAATCGCCACGGCAATATTATCATTACCACCATTTGCATTCGCTAAATTAATAAGTGAGTCGACTTTTTGTTGTGGGGTATCTTTTGAACGAATAATACTGGATAATTCGCCATCCGTTAAATTGTTATATAAACCGTCACTGCAAACCAAAATCGTTTGGCCATGGTAAGGAACAATTTTTACATCATATGAAACGGAAGTATTAAGACCCAGAGCATTGAGTAATACGTGGCGTTGCGGGTGATTGGCCTTTTGAGCTTCGGTAATCTTACCTTGACGGAATAAGTATTCTACATAGGTTTGATCTTCGGTTGCCTGCGTCAATTGTCCATCTTCAAATAAGTAGACTCGTGAGTCACCGATGTTTAGAATAATTAGATCTTTATTAACGATTAATGCGATGACTAAAGTTGTTCCCATTTCTTTGAGAGAGGAACTTTTTTGAGCTTCTTGATAAATAGAACGGTTGGCTTGCACCACTTGTTGTCTTAACCAAAGGGTTGCAGTTTTAGACGTTAATAGACCGAACGTATTTTTGAATCCTTTCATCAAGGATTGCATCGCTAATCGACTTGCAAGATCACCGCGAGCATGGCCACCCATGCCATCGGCAACACCAAGCAAAATATCTTGATGGCGATTGACCATCGCCACCACTTGATCTTCATTGGTTGTTCTGACTTTACCAATGTCGCTTTTAAATGCAAAACTACCGCGCTTCTTCATGCTTATGTTTAGCCCTCAATTGACCACATGCAGCTTCAATATCATGACCGAATTCTTTACGGACTGTAGCATTAATGCCTAATTCAATTAATTTTGACATAAAGGCATTGACCGCTTGTGGATGTGGACGACGATATTCGTTTTCCATGACGGCGTTGTAAGGAATTAAGTTGACGTAGCAAAACAAATCTTTAATTAATTCTGCAAGTTGAATCGCGTGTTCGATTTGATCGTTAATACCTTCAATCAAAATATATTCAAAGGTAATTCTTCTACCGGCATTGGTTTGATAATCTTTAATCGCAGGAATGAGCTTTTCCAAAGGGAAGGCTTGGTTAATTTTCATCAAGCGCGTGCGAATTTCATTGGTCGGAGCATGGAGAGAAACGGCGAGGTTAATTTGTAAAGGTTCATGACCATACTGCATAATTTTTTCTGGAAAGCCAGATGTGGAAACGGTAATATGGCGAGCCCCAATGGCTAAGGCTTTATTATGATTGGCAATACGAATAAAGTTCATTACATGATCATAGTTATCAAAAGGTTCACCTGTGCCCATCGCAACAATATGACTTACACGTTCTTTTCTACCTTCAGCATCTAACAAATCATTCATGACCACAATTTGTGCAATCATTTCTCCTGCGGTTAAATTGCGTTGGCGTTTTAATAATCCAGATGCACAGAAAGAACAACCAATATTACATCCTACTTGGGTTGTCACACAAATAACATTGCCGTAGTTATAACGCATAAGGACGGCTTCAATTAAAAATCCATCTTCTAATTTCAATAGTAATTTAACAGTCCGATCTAAAGAATCTCGACGGACATGAATCGAAGGGAGTTGAAAATGAAAATGTTTTTCTAGAGCTTGTCTTAATTCCAAACTTAAATTCGACATCGCTTGAAAATTACGAACTTTCTTTTGATATAACCAGTCGTAAATCACACTTGCATAAAATGCTTTTTGACCCCATGATTCAAGGGTGTTTTCTAGTTGTACTAACGTTTGTCCAAAGATACTTTCCATATTATTTCTGCTTTCTCATTGCAGCGACATACAATGCTGTATTTAGTTTATCAAAAGGGAAATACTGAAACTCTTGAATGAGCTTGAATGCAGGATGTGCCGTCAAGAAATCAGCGATCAAATATTTTCCTTCTTTGTGATTAAGCGTATTCACACCATAGAATAAGAGGCCACCTTCTTCAACAAACTGACTTGCCTCATGGATTGCGGATTGTTGATTGGTAATCAGTGTATCAAGTTCTTCTTGTTGAAATTGAATGAAAAAGTCAGGAAGTGAACGAATCAGATCGAATTTTGAGCATTGCGGGACCATCATCACAACATCTTGCTGTTTTGATAAGTGAGTGATGAGGCCTTTAGGTTCAGCTTCATAAAGTGAAATATTTTGAAGTTGAAAGGCTTGTAATGACTTTTGCATCGCTAGCTTTCTTTCAACTGAATTGGTAACGATATTGATTTTAATTTGTTGGGTTGTGTAAATTGGTAGTTCTAAGTAAAGGGCTTGAGGTCTCGTTTCAACCAAGAGCATTTCACCTTTAACATTGTCAAAACTAAATTGTTTTACAATATCCGTGACTGCAAGTCGTTGTTGAAAAATTAAATTTTGGATGTATGCTGGATGATTCTTGAGGGGTTCTTTTGCTTGATATATAACGGTGTCTTCAACCGGACTAGCAATTAATTCAGGATAGGTAGCCACGATTTTTTCTGTAGAAATTTTCAAAGTGTTAACTCTGCAGGCTTGTAAAACCGGTTTGTTGTTGGTTGATAAAATTTTGAGTGTAATGGGAAAGCCAAAATGTTTGATCCACATTTGAACTAACCAATCTGGCGTATTAAATTTAATACCCAAATAAGTGACTGAATTTTCTTTCAAACCCGGATCGAGGAGATTTTTCCCTGGTGCTGCTAATTGAATGATCGTGTCAATGTTAGTTTCAGCAACTTTTTTTTCAGTTAAAAATTCTTTTAAAAAAGAAAGGGTGGCTTCATGTGGCATACGTTTAACAAATACATTATTGCCAATCGCAGTTTGGACAATAAAACGATCTTCAATCGATAATTCTTTGATAAAGCGTTCCGATACATGAACCAATAACCGATGGTGGTGTAATTCACAACTCGTGAGTGAACGAATTAATCCTTGGGATATATTTTTAGGTGAAGCAAGTAAACCTGCTTTTAATGCATCTGAAAAAGGTACTTTATCTTGTACGATTTTTTGAAGAATTTGACTTACAATGCGATATTCAATCATGGGGAAGGTTTGATGAATTAAGCAGCTTTTTTCTTTTTGCTTTTCGCTGTCGCATTATCCCGATCAAGTTTTTCTAATTCAGTTTCTTTACCAGCGAATATATTCCCGTGATAAATTTCTTGAGATGGTTCTGTTGCTTCTTCTTCTAATTCTTCTTCAATTGTAACTTCATTCGATTCATTGACGAATAAAGGATAATCGTCTTGAATAACAGTGGTGATTAAAGACTCTTTTTGTAGAATAAATTCAAAGTGAATGTGAATCGTGTGTTCTTTTAACGCTTTCATAAAAATTGTACGAAGACCTTCTTGCATTTGAATTAAGTTTTCAGGCATCGAAATTTTAACAAATGTATGCCAAGCATTTTGATCGACACCAGCATGAAATAATAAGGTTTCATGGACGGAAAAGAATAAACTATTTTCATCTATTTTCGTAAGCTGAATAATTGGTTTTTGTAGGGTGCGACTTAATGTCGACACAACGTATTTATCTAATCCAAAAATTTCAATATGCATGCTTCGTCCTCATCTTTCATATTTTAAACTAAAATTGAAAAAATTGATATCAAAAGCCTACATATCATAAGGATCAAGATTGAATAGAATTTTCACTGTTTTCTTAGTTAAGAGTAAGGGGTAAATGGTTTCCAAAATTGGATAGATTTGTTGATAGTTTTTATACTTCAAAAGGATGCGTCTACGATAAACACCTGCAAAAAATTCTGGATATGGAATATTGGGACCAATCACTTCTGCGATATTGTCTAATTGGGTTTTTAAGGATTGTTCCAATTCTAATGCAACTTCATCTACTAAGTCTTGATCCCTACTCGTTAACTCAAATCTAGCCAAATATGTGTAAGGTGGATATTGTCTAATTTTTCTTTCTTTCATTTCACGTTCATAAAAAGATGGATAATCTTGTTTTGCTCCTAATTGAATGGCGTGATGGTTTGGCATGGTGGTTTGAATAATCGCCTCGCCAGGTTGAATACCTCTACCCGTTCTACCAACGACTTGTGCTATCAATTGAAAGGTTCTTTCTGTCGCACGATAATGGGGCACATGCAAACCTAAGTCTGCAAGCATGACCCCAACCAAAGTGACATTCGGAAAATCATGCCCCTTGGCAACCATCTGTGTCCCAATCAACATATCAAGTTTTTTTTCTTGAAATGCTTTTAGGATATTGGTGACATTCGATCGAACGCCCGTTATATCCGTATCGAGTCTACCTATTTTAATTTCTGGATATAAGCGCTGTAATGAAGCGACTACTTTTTCAGTTCCAAATCCTTCTTTCATCAATTGATTTCCTTGGCAAGAAGGGCATTGGGTTGGCAACGTTTCTAGATGATCACAATAATGGCATTTCAAACTATTAATTTGTGCATGGTAGGCTAACGGTACTTGACAGGATGGACAGGTAAATCGAAATTCACATTGACGACAAACAACACTTTGTGCAAACCCTCGTCGATTGACTAAAATAATGACTTGTTCTTTTAAGTTAAAACGTTTTGTGATTGCATTCAGTAATGGTTGAGAAAATATACTATCTAGTTTAGATAAGTTTTGAGTTTGATTCATATCAACGATGCTGGTAGTAGGTAGTGATTGATCAAAAATTCTTTTTGATAAAATCAAGTGTTGGTAAATCCCTTTTTGAGCTCTAGCACGTGATTCTAACGATGGAGTTGCGGTACCCATCACCAATTGACATTGATGAAAATGCCGACGCCATAATGCAATTTCACGGGCGTGGTAATAAGGGGGAGTATCCTGTTTATAGGTCTCTGAATGTTCTTCATCTAACACAATCAAACCAATCCTTTGTAAAGGCGCAAAAATAGCCGACCGAGCACCCACTACGACCAACACATCACCATTTAAAATTCTTCGATATTCATCAAATTTTTCGGCAGGCGTCAAACCTGAATGTAAGATGGCTACCTTCTCCCCAAAACGTTGATGATAATAACTCATCATCACGGGAGTTAAGGCTATTTCAGGGACAATCATCAAAACAGTTTTATGTTGCTTGATGACTTCTTCAGACAATGAAAGGTATACTTCAGTTTTTCCACTTCCAGTAACACCCTCAAGTAAAAATATTTGATTTTTACTTTCGCTGATGGTTTTTAAGACTTGCTTTTGATCATCAGAGAGCTTTGGCTTGTTTTCCACTTCTAATGGTTTGAAATCAAATCTTCGCTTTTCAATTTTTTCTAACTTGGCAAGTCCTGCTTCAACAAAAAACTTAATGGCAGCTTTGCTTTTAATTTCATGGACTTTTACTTTTTGAAGACCTTTGACCAACTCATACCAATTGCGTTGGTGTGCATTTAATAGCTTGATATCGGGTTCTTTGATGAATATTAACCAGTCCTCATATGCAACTTTAGGACTTCTTAGACTTTGCTTACTAGGAAACAGGGATGGTGGAAGCATTGCTTGAAGTAAACCAATTTTTGAAGCAAAATTCGTCGTAGATAATTCATCCACCAATGTTAATAATTCTTCTGAAAGAATGGGCTTTTCATCAAGGATGGATGAAATTTCTAAAATAGGATAAGGACTTGCAGCCTGGTATTGATTAAAATCCTCAATAACTTTCGATGCAGTAACGTACCCTATCAGGGATTGCTGGCGAAAAGGTACCCTAACTCGAATGCCTTTTTGAGGGATAATCGCCCCATGATAGGCATACGTAAATGGGCGATTAAGTTGCTGTAATTGATGCTCAATAAAGACCTCAAGTAAGTAGGTCTTCATCATTGCATCGCTAACATTCTTTCTTTAATGATATCGATTATTTTTTGGCTAGTTTTTTCTACATCATCATTGACGACCAAATACTGATAATCATGGTGTAAATTCATTTCACGTCTTGCTTTTGCAAGGCGCTCTTGAATAATGGTTTCGGATTCCGTTTTTCTTTTTCGAATTCTAGCTTCCAACGCCTCAAATGAGGGGGGCATTAAAAAGATTGTAACCAATCCGGGACCTGTTGCTTTAGCCATCACTTGTTTGGCACCATTGATTTCGATTTCTAATAAAACATTTTTACCAGCTTGCCTTAATTTTTCAATTTCTGCTTTAGGTGTACCATACCGGTTGCCTACAAATTCTGCCCATTCTAATAATTGATTCTCTTGGATTGCGTTTTGAAATGTGTCTTGCGTGACAAAGAAGTAATCTTTACCATTAACCTCACCCGGTCGAATGGTGCGAGTGGTCATCGAAACAGAATAAACCAAGGATAGTGAAGGATCCAACATAATTCTCTTGCGAATTGTGCCTTTACCAACACCAGAAGGTCCGCTTAAAATAATTAATAATCCCGGCTTCATATATTGAATAAAATTATCTTATGAAAAGGGTTAAAAGTCAATTAAAACCTTCGTTTATGATATACTTTTTCCATGATTAATAAGACCCATATAATGGACACTATTTGGTCTAAACTGACGAATCAAATCATCCAAAATGTTTCCTATATTAAACCTCATTTTTGGATTTTTACATTTAAGGCAAAAGCAAATGGATTTTTGATTTTAAATATGCAAAATGATCGTCCGGTTTTTTCAATCCAAGATAAAACTGATGTTCCATTATTCAATAGTTTTTCAGAACCGGGTCTTACCAATAAATTAAAAGGTTCCCAATTCGTAGAAAGTCATATCCATGAAGATCAAGCTGTCATCGTGACATTGAAGCAAGATCAACATTTATATTCTTTAAAAATTCAATTAGCCCCTTTTGCTCCTAGATTTCAATTAATACACAATGAAAAAATCGATTTTGATTCAATTTTAGGGTGGCAACCCAACAAACTGATCAAATCAAAATCCTCTGTTTTAATCTTCGATGACTCACTTAATCTTGATTCGTTGATACGATATTCATATTCTTTGGATTATCTTCAAATCGTTAAGAAAACGCTGATAAAGAAATTAAAACGGCAAGAAGCATTAGACCAAGATCTCAAAAACCACCATTATTTAATGGGGTATCAGGCGTTGGCAGAAGCGATACAAACGAAACCGAATATGCCTTGGAAGGATTATGAAAATCCTAATAATTTACCTCCTCCACATGTAAATTTCAAAACCGATTTTTTTGGTTCTAATGAGTTATTTCAAACGTATAAAAAAGCAAAAAAAGGGGTTGCGCTAACCCAAGCGCAGCTGTTACTTAATCAAGGATTAATTGAGGTTCTTACTCCCTATTCCATTTTGGTTCCACCCTTATCAACGAAGGAATTAGCAAACTTAAAATCCTTTCTTGAACGTGAACATCTACTTAGCGGCATGGAACATAAACCTACTGAGGTCGTTCATCATTCGCCTTATTACGTTGAACATAACGGTATTCGATTCTCTTTTGGCAAAAATGCTAAACAAAATCACCAATTAACGTTTTCAATTGCAAAGAAAAATGAGATCTTTATGCACATTGAAGGAAAGTCTGGCAGTCACTTGATTGTTCATCATACCCAATTCGATCATGACTTAATTGTCAAAGGAGCGCAACTCGTTCTTGCCTTGGCAAAACAAATTGCAGGAACGGTGACGTATGCTAAGGTAGGTTCATTGAAACAAACTAAAACATTAGGACTGGTCCTGATGAAAGATGCAAAAAAAGTGAAAGTGAATGCAGATCTTGAATTTACGAATAAAATACTTTTATCTACGAAACGTTATTGATTGAGTTTATTTTTTAGAAAATTCTCACCTTTGAGAATTTCTCGTGTTGCTAATCCTGAAAATTTTTGTTGTCTAAGTGCATCATAGATTACCAGTGCAACACAATTGGATAGATTGAGACTTCTTGCCAAAACACTCATTGGAATACGATATAAGTGTTCTTGATTTAATTTCAAAATTTGATCGGTTAAGCCACTTGATTCTGAACCAAATAAAAAATAATGATGTTTGGTGACATCACTTACCGGCATGTCTGTATACAATTTTGTTCCATAACGAGTGATGCAATATAAAGTAGGGTGTTGGTTAGACTGCATGAACTGATCAAACGTATCGTAATAAACATAATCAAGGTGTTCACGATAATCTAATCCAGTTCGCTTAATCGTTTCATCGTTTAACTTAAATGGTAATGGTCCAATAATATGAAGCTTGGCTTCTGTCGCCATTGCTGTGCGCATGATATTGCCGGTATTTTGAGGTATTTCTGGATGAAAAAGAACCACATGGTTCATCGTTAATTATCCTTCGAAATGTTCTTCGTATGACTTAATGCTATGTTTAATAATTTCGATTGCCATTTGTTTACCTTCGACTTGAGAAACAAATGTATCTTTACCTTCAAGCATTTTATAAACTTGGAAGAAATGTCGCATTTCATTGAACACATGGTCTGGAATATCTTTGAGGTCTTTGTAAGAACTAAATACTGGATCCGATACTGAGATTGCAATTATTTTTTCATCCACTGTACCATTATCAATCATCTTAAAAACACCAATTGGATAGCATTCCACAAGCGATAAAGGTTGAATAGACTCAGAGCATAAGACTAAAACATCTAAGGGATCTAAATCACCTGCATAAGTTTTGGGAATAAAACCATAGTTTTGAGGATAGTGTGTTGAGGTAAATAAGACGCGGTCTAGGATGAGAGCACCAGTTTCTTTATCAAGCTCATATTTGTTTTTAGACCCTTTAGAAATTTCAATGCACGCTAGAAATTTTTCAGGATTGATTCTTTTTTTAGAAACGTCATGCCATAAATTCATAGATAGACCCCTTTTTCATATTATAAACAGAACAAGTCTTTTTCGTTTCACAAATGCTATAATTTTTTTATAGATGAAGACTAAAATAACAATATTCATAGCCGCAATCCTAATGGTTTCTTCTTGCACTTCTCATACCCAAAAAGTCACCATTTCGATGAATTCAACCTTACCAAATGTTATTGAATCAAATGCCACAATTGATACGTGGACTGTTCGTTTGGATATTGAATCCTTAAGTTTGCTTGAAGCCTCTGATGAAAATTTCTTTTTGTATTTGGGTAATCCAACTTGCAGTAGTTGTGTTCGCTTCCAACCACAATTAAAAACGTGGGTACAAGAAACAAAAGCATTGGTTTATTATTTGGATACACTTGAACAACTACATCAATTAAATACAATCCAAGTTCAATTTCCAAATTATTTTCCAGAAGGTTATTCTACGCCAACATTATATCTTTTATCTGGTGAAACAAGGATCCATCGAATCACCGCTTCAGAAGCTTTTTTTTCTTATCCAAGATTCAAAGCATTATTGAAAAGTTATGTTGAGATAGAAGCATAAAGAGATATTCAAACGATTCATTTTATTCAACATACTTCAAATTGATTTATAATTTAATGTTTCCCATGTAATGGGAAGAGGAGAATAATTAGATGGCATTTAAACTATCATACCTAGGGCAAGAAACCACATTTCAAGATAAAGTAGCATTAAAAAAATTGTTGCCAGAACAACACCAATATTTATGTGCCAAGGTGAATCATCGTATACGCGATTTAAATTATGAGGTTTATTTTGATGCGAATGTCCAGTTTTTAACCATCATGGATCAAGATGCAGTTAGAACCTATGAAACTTCACTTCGATATTTACTTGCAATGGCAGTCTATCAACTCAATCCCTCCTATCGATTTCGTTTTTCATATCATATTTCTCGATCTATCTTTATGGAATTTAGTCACCCTAAAAAAATTGATCCTTCATTTGTCGATAAAATCAATCAAAAATTATCACAATTAGTTCAAGATAATCTATCCTTTGATCGAATCATCGTTCCAAAAGATGATGCAATTAAACTATATGAAAAATTAGGTTATCAAGACAAAATTGACATCTTAAAATATAGGCCTGAAAAAACCGTGCATTTTTATCAAAGTGGAACTTACACGAATTATATGTATGGGATGATGGCAACTTCTTCTCGACTCATTCAAGATTGGAAATTAATTTATTACCCTCCTGGCATCATCATTCAATATCCACGATCAGAAATGAAAGGTAAAATTCCTGTTTTTGAGGATGCACCGATGTTTGGGCAAACATTAAAAGAAAGTCATGCATGGTCAAAAATCACGCAAGCTGATACCGTCGCCAATATTAATCATTACGTCAGTGAAGATAAGGTGGTTGATTTTATTAATCTATGTGAAGCAAAGCATGCAAGGATGTTAGTGGAATTAGGTGAGGCTATCGAAAAAAGAAGAGATGAACTGAGATTAATTTGTATTGCAGGACCCTCGAGTTCGGGTAAAACGACCTTTGCGAATCGCTTAAGAATTGAGTTGATGTCGAGAGGGTTTCATCCTATTCGGATTTCCATTGATGACTATTATTTACCTAAAGAGGAAGCTCCAAAAGATAGTGATGGAAAACCTGACTTAGAAAACATTCACGCTTTGAATTTAACTTTATTTAATCAACATTTAGCACAGCTAATCAATGGGGAAGAAGTGACGTTACCCCAAAGTAAGTTTGATGCTTCATTAGGCAAAGCCAAGACATTGAAGATTCAAGAAGATACCTTGATTATTATTGAAGGGATTCACGCCCTTAATGATGCTTTAACGTCTTTGGTTCCAAAGACCCAAAAATACAAAATTTATATTTCGCCACAATCCCAAATTAATTATGACCACCACAACCCAATGTCCTTAACGGACCTTCGATTATTAAGAAGAATGGTAAGAGATAAAAAATACCGCGGTTCCAGTGCTGAACAAACCATCGACATGTGGCCATCCGTTCGTCGTGGAGAATTTACATGGATCTATCAAACCCAAGAAGAGGCAGATTATGTGTTTAATTCATTTTTGCCATATGAACTTTGCGTGATGAAACGGTATGCGATTCCTTTATTATCAGCGATTGAAAAAGAGTCCACTTATTTTCCAACGGCAGAACGATTGATGCGCATGCTTAAATATTTTGTTGATATGGAAGAAAAATGGATTCCTTCGAACTCATTAATCCGCGAATTTATTGGTGGTTCTTGTTTTAGAGAAGTGGAAGATTAAGCTTCGATTTCTTCAATGGTTTTAGGGATTTCAACCGATAGATTTTCGCAACCTTTTTCTGTAATTAAAATATTGTCCTCAATGCGGATACCGATACCTAATTCTTTGATATAAAGTCCAGGTTCTACAGTGATGACACATCCGGGTTCTAATGGAATATCACGACCCATTGGATCATGTGTATCAAGGCCTAAATGATGACCAACATTGTGATAATAAATAGAACCAATTTCTTCTGGCGTTTTAATGAGTCCTTCTTTGACTGCTGCTTCACTTAAAAACTTCATGACGGCTTGTTGAAGATCGACAATTTTAAGACCGGGTTTTGCCATTTGAATGATCATTTGGTTAGCTTTTAATACCATAGAATAAATTTGCTTTTGTAAAGGATTGAATTTTCGATTAGCAGGGTACGTCCGTGTAATGTCTCCACGATATTGTCCAAAGGTCGCCCCTAAATCACAAAGAACAAGCGCGCCATCACTGATTTTATCTTTAGGATTTGGATAATGAAGCACAACGGCATTTTTACCACTTGCAATAATCGTTTCAAACGCTAATCCCATATTTTGATACTCTTTAATCGCATATTGAAACAAGGCTTCAATTTGATGTTCGTATAATCCAGGCTTTAAATGTTTACGAATGGATTGTAGTCCATAAGCGGTTCCTTTAATGGCTTGGCGAATAGCCTCAACTTCTTTAACTGATTTAATCAATCTTAACTTTGTAATCAATGGATAAATGTTTTCAATAATCAGTTGTGGGGATTGTAACTTTAATTCTTCACCGTAGCTTTCTGGGGTTTTTAGTTTCCCATCGAGAATTAGTTGCTTTTCTTGATCTAAATAAGCATGCGTAATTTTTCCAAATCCATTTGTGTCTAGTAGCATTTCCTTTAATCTTGTTTCAAACATAGAAAGCATAAAGACATCATGAATACCACTTAATTTAGTTGCAGTATCCACGTCTAATTTTTTACCAACCCAACGGGTTTTTGTTTCATCAATTTCATCGATAAATAAGTAGGTTTTAACGGTTGTTGGTGTTTTGACCATCACTAAGATACTGTTTTCTTGTTCAATGCCAGTTAAATAATAAAAGTTTTTATTGATCACAAACGGATAGGTCGCATCTGCAGAAGATTTAACCAAACCTCCAGCAAATAAAACAATCATAGATTGCTCCATAACTTGAGCAAATAATTTTTCTCTTCTTAATGTGAATTCTTTTGCGTCCATAAAATTAAAACCTCCATGATTGAACCAATTGACGAATGCTGTCCATGTCAATTGTTTCTATCTTACCATTATCTATCAATTTAGGTAATGTTGAATCCAATGGTAGTTGTGCTAGTAAAGGTAACGCATATTTTTCCCATATGGTTGGTCTGTCACTAGTGTGAAATAAAGGATGCTTCTTCTGACAATGATCACAGATAAAATAACTATAATTCTCAATAATCCCAAGAATAGGTTTGTTTACCATCTTCGCCATTTGAATACCTTTACCAACAATATCTTGAACGATATCTTGAGGTGTCGTCACCATAATTATGTTATCAACATTCAAACTTTCAAGGACTGTCATCGATACATCGCCCGTCCCGGGTGGTAAATCGATGAAAAGGTAATCCAAATCACCCCAAATTACATCCACGTAAAATTGTCGAATCAAATCAAGTACCAAAGGAGACCGCCACACTATCGGATCATCCGATTGATCTAAAAGTAATTGGGAAGAAATCAGCCGAATACCTAAGGGGCTTGTAACCGGCAATATCAATCCATCCTGACCAACGACTTTAGATTGGATTGCGAAAAGTCGAGAAATGGTTGGACCAATAATGTCTGCATCCAGTATCCCTACTTTTTTTCCGATTCTAGTTAAATGTGTTGCGAGTAAAGCAGTAATGGTACTTTTACCTACACCGCCTTTACTTGACATGATGGCAATCGTATTTTGAGCTTTACTTTGCTGGTTTAAACGATACACCTTCATAAATTATGCGTTGAATGCGTATTCAATTTTTTCACCTTCTATTTCAAAAACAAAGTTTAATTCATAAGGTTCTTGACTTAAGGTAGTTAAAATACCACTTGGATTTGTAAACGGATTTGGTGTTGTGACCGTAACAATTAAGGCCGAAAGACCATCAAAACCAGAATTCGTAACAATTCTAGCAGCATAAAATAATTGTCCAACTTTACTTAAATATGTATTTGACCATCCTGCATAGTTCGTAGCTGTAGGATAAGGCCCACCCGTCACATTCAATGAAATTCTAGAACCCATTTTGATAAGGGCAGCTTTCATAGCAGTGATATCAGATGAGTTGGGAGTTCCACTAACACCTTTAATAGCAGATAAAAATTCAAGTGACCCTTCTAGACCTATTGCTTCGATTGGGTTCAATAGTTCAAAATCAGTATTGCCATCTTGGTTCAAATCATAAAAATTTAATTGTTTAGATATATTATTGGCATCACCGAAAAATATAGCATTGGTATCTTCTACGATTGCATATTCGCCTTTAAAAATATCGGTGAAAAATCCTGCAGATAATTCTGAAACCATAAAAGCCCGATCTATGATAGTTTGCCCAGTAGCCATATAAGTCAAATCAATAAGCGAACGCATTTCACTACTATATTGATCTAGACTAGATGCGTCTGATAAACTCGTAAAATTAGAAATAACCCCTATAAATTGGTCTAATCGTGAAGCCTCAAAAACTTCATCAAAATCCCCACTAAATATTTCTTCAACTCGAATTACCTTTAATTCTTTATCAGAGGCTAAAGTGGTTAAGTAATCAAAATACTTACTTACACTTGCTGTATTTAAAAAGTTATAAAATGTTAAAGATCGTGTTTTAAAACTTCCAATTGTGGTTACATTAAATGGCGTCAATCCTGTATTGGTGGCATCTGGATTCAATATTTTAGTCGCATTATTTCCAAATATTTGCGAATTACTTAATAAATTTACCAATGGATATAGGGAACCTCCATCAGCTAAAAAATTACTGACATTGAAGCCACCACTTATCGATATATACTCTTCTGTGATTTGATCATAAAAGCTATTTAATAATCCATCAATAAGTCCAGAAGAAATGACGGTGCCAGGAAGAGTAGAATAATTCATAACGTTAATATCGGCTGATAAAAATTGAACCGGCGTTAATTCATAGGTTTCATTGTTTTCAGTATAGGTTCCAAAGTTGATGCTACTAAAAGCATCCTTAACCATTTTTTTTACAGCGTCTGCTGTCAGTGATGAATAATTTAAGACTGACATAATTCTTCCAATTGAACTAGGAGACAAAGCTCCTGCATCTATACTTGAGGCATTACCTAAGTTAGGTAAAGCGACTTTTAGTTCCTTAAAAATTCTAAAGAATGCATTGATTTCTCCTACATTTTCGTCATCAAGCCAGTTATCGGTTAAGTGGGTCGAATTATTGGTTGGAAAAAGCGTTACATAATTTAGAACTAATGCATCTGCTTTCGCATTCGCATTTCCATAAACAGCGTCTGCCAAGCGAGCTGCATCATAAGCCAGGCTGGCCATACCTGTATCCTTAAACATTTTTGCCATCATTTGCTCAAAGATTGTTAAATCATCAGCATCGGCAGTTGAAGGACCAGTTAAATGAAAGACTTGAGAATCATGTAAATCTCTTACTAAATTAGCCATATCATCAATTGCTTGGTCTGATAAATCTTTAATTGAACCATAAGCACGATTACCAACAACTTTCACATCCGAGAAAATAGATAAAATTGCTGAAATTTCAGCGTTATCGTAAGGCATATATTGATCTCCAACTGAAAGATTATTAGGATCATTTCTTGTTCCTCTATAACGGAAATTGGCAAGAGTAAAATCAACACCTACTGAAGAAAAATCCCCTCCTTCTAGCATATTAGAGAATAAATTTGGAATTGCAGGATAAACAATTGTGGAGTTATTCATACTTAATAGTAGGTTTTCTATTTTCGCTAAACCTACTGGTGTATCAATTAAATTTGATAATGTATCAGAAGAGCCTGCTCCAGAAAAAGAAGCAAAATCTAAGTCTAAATCTTTAAAGGCTTCTAAAATGGAGATAATCTTTGAAATTTCTCCCGTGCTACCTTTCCAACTATCAGGATTAATTGAAACTGCAAAATTATTAGGAATTACACTTATATCATCTTGTAAATAGTTAAGTCGATTCGTGTTGCTTTCACCATCAAAAACAAATGTATCAAGTGTGGAAGTGTTTATGATCATTCTTACCGTTTGTTCAAAAATTGTTAAGTTATTGTTTGCATATGAATTGCCAGTCTTAAATGAATTAAATACATAAGAATCGTGCATTTTATTCAATAAGTCATTAAATAAAACTGGATTGATTAGTTCTGAAGTAAAGGCAGTTCCACCAGTTAAACCAATAGCATTGATATCTGAATAAATGTCTAAAATTTGGGAAATTTCTTGGCCCCTATCAATTTTACTTGACTCAACATTAAAGTAATTTGTATTTGCATCGCTCATGGTTAAACCATTGATATTAAAGGAATCGGAATCAAAGATGTTACCAAATAGATTTCCAATCGAGGGAGCGACTAATGTTGAGTTGTTCATTGACAATAATAAATTCTCTACTTTTGCTAGGCCCGGACCTGTACTCAATAAATCAGAAATCGCATCGCCACCAAAGTTAGCAAAATCAATATCGGTTTCTTTAAAGGATTCAAGGATGCCAATAATTTGATTAATTTCACCGTTATTTCCAGTCCAATCATCATCCGTCAAACCATTGCCAAAATTATTTTCTAAATCCGCAATATCATCTTGCAGTAACAATAATCTATTTGCATTAATCGGCTCATCATAGATAAAGGTATCAAGGGTTGAGGTATTTAAGATCATCCGAACCGTTTGTTCAAAAATGGTTAAATCATCGAGTAAATAACTATTTCCTGATTTAAAGGAATTGAAAACATTAGAATCATGCATTTTATTGAGTAAAGCATCAAATAAAACTGGGTCTATTAAATCAGCTGAAAATGCTGCTCCACCGGTAATACCAATACTATTGATATCCCAATAAATATCGAGAATTAAACTAATCTCCGTTGCTCGATTGACTTTGAGTGGTTCTTGATTAAAAAAATTCGTGTTCGCATCTGACATGGTTAACCCACCAATATTAAATGCATCAGAACCAAAAACATTTCCAAATAAATTTCCTATGGCAGGTGAAATTATGGTTGATTCATTCATGGATAATAAAAGATCTTCTACTTTTCCTAATCCAACTTCTGTATTCAATAAATCACCAATTGCATCTCCACCAAAGTTGGTAAAATCAATACCGGTATTAACAAAGGCCACCATGATATCAACAAAGCGTTGAATTTCGCCATCGATGCCATCCCAATCATCCGGTGTTTCCGTTCCAAAATTATTATCAAGTGACGTCATGTCTTGATAAAGTGCTGCCTCTGTTTGAACTTCAGTAAGGCCATCATAAATAAAAGTGTCTAACGTAGCAGTGGTCAACAGAAATTGATAGGCTTGTTCAAACACGGTAAGGTCGCCATTGGTTCGTGAGCGACCTAATTTAAATGAATTAAATAAGGCAGCGTCGTGGAGAATCGTGAGTAAATCGCCAACCGTAAGAATGGTTGATTCGTCAAAATTTGCAATATCAAAGGCACCCCCACCATCAAGGCCCATATCACTAATCGTGTCTAATAAGTCTGCGGTTGCTTGAATTTGTTGGGCACGACCAGCTTGATTTAAATCTAAAAATACAAAGGTATTTGTTTGTGATAATGAAAGGGAACCAATATCAAAATTTGAACCACCAAAAATAGAGTCATAAACGTTAAACACAAGCACCCTTAAAGATGATGCATTGTTCAATGCGAGTAATACATCGGAAATGGTTTGACCATTTAATCCTGTGCCAGAAGTAAGATCTGTAATCGATACAGATTGTAATTCTGCAATAAATCCAACGATATTTTCTAATTCACCACCAACGTATTCATATTGAATATCTCCATTGACGTCCAAAATTGGATCATTATTAATATCGGTGATCATGGTCTTAACACCATACCAATTGGCTCTTGTTGAGGTTTGATTACTAATCGCATAGAAATCTTCGGTTACGATGGTGAAATTATCAGCTGGATTGTCATCCCATGTTGATTGATATGGAGAAGGATCTTCAAAATAACTGGCAAGATCAGCAATGCCGGTAAGTTGATCTAATAAAAAATCTGGAAAGACATAATCTCCATTGGGTTTGATAAAGATTTGTGATGCGGCTAAGCCTTGTAGAAGTTCTTCAATCATCGTTACATCTGAATTTAAAAAATCGATATTTTCTAAACCATCAGCAAAATTAGTTAACTGCTTGACGAGATACATCAAGTTAGAACCTTCTTCTGTCCAAGATGTCACGTTTCTAAATGAAGTCCCTAAATCTGGATCTAATAAGCCACCTGTGGAACCAAATAAGTTATCGAGAATACCACCAAATGCAGCGGCAATAATTTCTGAACGATCTGCATAGGCAAAGATTTTGTAGAGTGTTGCCACTTCTGGGTCATCGATATCTTCACTACCTGTTGTTAAGTCTTCTAAAGCTGCAAATAAATCGCCAGAAATATCGAGTAAACCTGATTCTAAAGCGGTTTTTAAGAAATTAATAAGGTGGAAATTTTCACCTCTAAAGGAAATGGTATCCAATTCATCCAATTTATCATTACCATTGGTGTCGATAAAAGTTGTGGTCCATCCATTTTCCAAACCAGACGGTCCAACACGATTAAATCCTGTATCAATATCCGTCTCCTCGATACCAATGCCTTCAACTAACGAAAAGATTCCTTTGATGATTTGATTAAAATTTGTGGTCTTATTGTTCGTATCAGGGTTTAGATTGATAATATCGGAATAATAAATATTATCGAGCAAACCAATTAAATCGTATGCAATCGTCGGAAACTGATTCAATAAATCCGAGCTAGCGTCTAAAACATTAAACGCATATCCCATCATATCAACCACGATGGTTAATTCTCTGGATAAGCTTTCAAAATCAAAATTTAAATCAGCAGTCGTCAAAGAAATTAAACTTAAGAAGTCATCGAACCCAGCTCCAGTTAAAGTAGATTCAAGAATGCCAGGTACAACGGTTAAAATAATTTGTGAACGATCAAGAGAAGGAATTAAGTCTGCTTTTAAACCAAGTCTAAATTCTCCATCCTCAAGTAAAGCAAGAATATCAAGAGTTTGACCAGGTTCTGGCTGGATCAAACTGATGAGCGTTTCATTTCCCAATACAGCCCCTAAAATACTGAAAATTCCACCAAATTCATCTTTGTAATCAATACGTATGTCACCACTGGTTCCGGCATTAAAATCTGAGATGAGTTCATTTAATTCCGTGTCATCAAATTCTGCACCAGCGACACTCGTTAGCGTTGGCAATAGTAAATCCTCAACAATGGATGGTAAGCCATTTACGATTAAATCGGAATCCAATAAGGAACGACGATTGATTGCTTTACCAGTTGTGGGATCATTATTTATCGGTAAGCCATCTTCATCAACTTCCCCAATCAAAATTTCCACGAATAAATCAAAATGATCTTTTAACAAGTCAATTAAGGTTGGCGTTGGTTCATCAACTGCTTTTCTACCGAATGGAACTTGATCTTGATTCATGGGTAAAACAACATCAAGTAAACCATCAACTCCTTCATTTAGCTCATAAACCAATTCATAAATTAAACTTAATTCTGAACCAAATGAAATCGATTCATATTCGCTCCATTCTGTTGGTAAAAAAGTGGATAAACCGATACCACCTGCAGGGCCTCCTGCTTCGACTTCATCCGTCACTAATTGATATAAAACTGCAGGAATGACTTGTGATAAAAATGGAGATTCATCAAGGGTTTCCAACATCATGATTACTTCATCTTTTGCCTGAGCGGTAAACATTGAATTTAGAAGGGTTAATGTGTCTGTATTGCCTTCAAGAATTGGGGTTAAAACGCCAGAACGAATGACACCAGTGAAAATATCGCCAAGATATTGAAGTTCTTCTTCCCAAACCAAATCATCCAACGTAATTAAGTCGGAATCTAAATACGCAGAAACTTCATCTAAATTAAGTCCAATTGTAACTGCAATCGGTAGAATTTTCATGATTAACACTGATCCAGTTAATGATGTAATTAAATTATTCACAACATCTTCCGTGATTAATAAAGATGTGTCGATTGTACTAAATGTGCTATCCACTGCACCGCTACCAATGAGCGTTGCTGCAATATCTACAAATGAACCCAATTCATTCGCGAGTGTTAATCGATATGCATCTAAATCTTGTCCAGTGACATAATCCATTAATGCGGTGTCAATACTTAGACCATCATCCGTTAGCGACCAAGAAAATAAAGTTTGGGCAAAAGTTGAATCATTATAGGCATTCACAAAAGACATGATTTCGTTATAAAGTTCACCATCAATTTGATCACCATACTCATCATCAAAATCTTTAAATGAACCGGTGATGGTGTTAACCAAGGATGTAAAAGGTGAAAGAAACATCGTTAATACCAACACCATTTTTAATGCTCCCGCTAAAGCACCAAAAAGTCTCATTTTTGCCTTTTTTCTAAGGTTTCTTGGAATTAAAAAGCGGAAAGGTATGAAGTAAAGGATGGCTGCAATGGTTTCACCAAGGAAGAATATGATGACTGCCAAGACGATGAAAACGAGATATCTTAAAATTACCAATGTTAAACCAATTATTAAATCTGCAATGGCAGGGGTGATAAAAAAACCGAACGCAAGCAGAGACTGCTCTAATATTTCATAAATCGTTTCATATGGGGTCGTAACAGCAACAATGATGGGTGCTCCATTTAAATTAAGTGAAATTGAACTAAAACCTGCGCTTGAAGCTAAACTTGAAATATCAAAGTCCATTGCAAAATCAACTATCTGCCGTGTAAATAAAACCGAAGCAATAACTAATCCACCAACAAAAAATAACCGAAAACCTTCTCGCCAAATGCCTCTTAAAAAACCTAAAATAAATCCTAATGCAACCATGCCAAAAATTCCATATAGGGCGTAATCTAAATACTGTGCAATCTGGCCTGGATCAATTCCAAAACTTAAAATCGTTTGCATATTAAACCTCCAAGGCATTTACACCCTTATTTTATATGATTTCAGTATGCTATCATATGAAAAAGATAAATATATTTAAAGATGTTAATACAGTCTAATCAAAATGAGCTTATATCAAGAAAACATTCGTTGGCACTTTTTTTTCTAGGCTGGCTAGGTTTATGGATATTTGCACTCATATTTGCGATTCTTATTCCAATCATTGCACCATGGTTTTTAACTCAAAGCGATGCAACTTTATTTCTAGAAAGTCCATTCTTTTTCCAACTCATTAATTTTTTAACTTATCTTTTCATCTTTTTGATTGGCCTAACGATATTATTACCTTATATAGGACGTTCATTTTTACCTGCAATACAATCTTCAAAATGGCTATTAGGATTACCGTTTACCTTTGTGATTCTTTTAAGTTCTTATGCACTCATCACTGTTTATGATTATCTTGGAATTGTCTTGGAAGATAATCAAAATCAAAGTGCGATTGTAACCCTTGTTCAAGATTCACCCATTATTTCACTGATTACATTTGGCTTTTTAGGCCCCATCGTTGAGGAATGGACTTATCGATTAGGTATTTTTAAGTACCTAAAACAGCGGAATAATCTACTAGCATACTTGGTAACTTTGACCATTTTTGGATTTATCCATTTTGATTTTACGGCAACTAATTTAGTCAATGAACTGTTAAATTTACCGATTTATTTGATTGCCGGAGCTTGGTTTTGCTTCCTTTATGATAAATTTGGACTACAAGTCGCATTATCAACTCATATCATGAATAACGTATTCTCAGTCTTAGCGATTATATTAGAGGCGAATTTTATAAGTTCGTCAGGTTCATTGGTATGAATAACCCAAGAAGTTTTAGTGCTTATCAACTGAAATGGTTAGCAATTATGACGATGACAATCGATCACTTTGGAGTATTGGTTTTATTACCTTTTGCTCAAACTGAAAGCATTGCTACCCTTTACCTCATTGCAAGATTAATTGGTCGACTTGCTTTTCCGTTATTTGGTTTTATGATCGCTGAAGGTATTTATCGTTCAAAAAAACCAATTCAATATATCGCTCGAATTGCGCTGATGGGATTATTTATTGGCATAGCCATGTTCTTATTAGGTGAATTTGGCATCCAAACTTTATCAGGTAACATTTTTATTGATTTAACCATGGCTGCACTCGCTATGTATTTACTCAAACAACAACATGTGCTCATTCGCTTTTTGGCATTGATACCGATTTTTTATGTAATGATAACCAGTTTTACCAATCAATTTCCAAATTACTTAAGTGCAGATTATGGCTTTTATGGATTGGTGATGATGATATTATTTTTCCTTTCTTATCAAAAATTGCCAACCTTTTTTTATCAATTGAACCCATTTAAATTCTCCTCAACGGAATTTACCATTGAACAAAAACGATATCAAATGGCGAGTGTCATTTTCATCCTCATGCATATACTTTGGTATATAATTAGTCTTGTTTTGAATGATGGATTGAATCTTTCAGGACCGATTGTTTCGTATATCAATCGATTTGTTGGTGCCCAAACCTATGCCGTGTTCGCTGCCTATTTTATTTATCACTATCGAGGGGTCAAAGGTTCAACTCCAAAGTGGTTCCAAGTCTTCACATACTTATACTATCCATTACATTTTGTTGCCCTATACGCGATTTATTATCTTGTCAGTTTATAAATTCATCTAGGAGGAAAAAAGATGATTAAGAATATTACCAACGCCAAGGAATTTAATGAAATACTTTCAGGTACTAAAGGAAAAGTGATTGTTGATTTTTATGCAGATTGGTGTGGTCCTTGCAAAATGCAAGCACCTGTTCTGGATGATTTTTCAAAGAAAAAACCTGAAGTCGTCATTCTAAAAGTAAACGTCGATCAAAATGTTGATTTAGCAGAAGCACACGCCATCATGTCCATTCCAACGATGATGGTATTTAGCGATGGCAAACAAACCTATAAAAAACCTGGTTTCCATGCGCTGAATGCTTTAGAAAACTTGTTGAATAACTAATTTATTGATTAGGATTTTCTTAACTTCTATTGTGTGTTAAGATAATTTCGTTGTCTTGCAGGTGTAGTTCAGTGGTAGAACATTAGCCTTCCAAGCTAATTACGCGGGTTCGATTCCCGTCACCTGCTCCAAAACAAGTTGAAACTTGTTTTTTTTTTACATAAATACTTGGTAAAATAGAAGTAATGAATTACGAAATTATTTTAGCAACAAACAACGAAGCTAAAATTGTTGAAATAAAGAGTTTTTTTAAAGACTATACCGTAACATTTTTAACCTTAGACGATGTTAAATTAAAGTTAAAACCAAAGGAAACAGGTAGAACTTTTTTAGAAAACGCTCTCCTTAAAGCGAAGGCTGTAAGTAAGCATGTGAATAAAACGGTTGTTGCGGACGATTCGGGTTTACAAATTGATGCCCTCCATGGTTTTCCAGGTGTCTATTCATCACGCTGGTTAGAAGACAAACCATACGAAGAAAAAAATAAAGAAATTTTACGATTGATGAACGTACATAAAAATAGAAAAGCCCAATTTACCAGTGCCTTTGTCATCTTATATCCACATCAAGAAATGCGCTTCTTTGTTGGCACTACCATTGGAAAAATAACCCGAGAAATTGATCAAAATCAAAATGGATTCGGTTATGACCCTATTTTTTATAGTGATGAACTGTTAAAAACCTTTTCCCAAGCTACCATTGAGGAAAAAAATAAAGTGTCCCATCGTGGTAAGGCCTCAGCGAAGTTACTCCAGTGTTTGTTAGATAAACGTTTAATTACAAAAATTAAATCAAGATGAAGAATCGAACGACGCAATGGTTTAGAATCGATAATGCGGGAAAACTTTTTCCAATTATTACTGAAACTAGAAGATCTTCCTATTTTCGAATGAGTGTCATGCTAAAGGAAACGGTTGACCCAGTCGTCCTACAAAAAGCTACTGAAAAAACGTTATTTCGATTCCCAAATTTTAACACCCGATTACAAAGGGGCCTCTTTTGGAACTATTTAGAAAATCAGTCCAAAGCATTTAAGGTTTTACCTGATCCTAATACATTTGGATCGAATAGTAGACCCTTTGATAGCTCAAAACATTTAATTGAAGTTTATTACCATCGTAACCGAATTGCCATTGAAGTTTTCCATGCAATCACGGATGGCCGTGGAGGGATGGAATTCTTAAAAACACTTACTCTAGCTTACTTAAGAGAAAAAGGTTATGCAGTCGAATCTGAGGGCATCATTTTTGATGCCAATGATCAAGTTACACAGGCTGAACTTGAGGATAGTTTTGCCACGAAGGTAACCAAAGGTAAGAGCATTTGGATGCCAAGTAATAAAGCTTACCACCTTAAAGGCACATACTTCGAACATAATGGTCATTATCTAACGCATGTACATTTAAATACAGAAAATTGTATTGCGATTGCAAGGCAATTTCAAACTACGGTTACAGGTCTTTTTGCGACTATTTTAATTTTAGGGCTCATCAAAAAACAGGAAAGTGAAAATCCCAAAAAGCGAAAACCAATTATCCTTTCCATTCCAGTCGACATGAGAAAATATCTTCCTTCCAAAACAATGAAAAACTTTGTAATGACGATCAATATTGGAAAAGTATTTTCACCTCAAGCTACTTTTCAAGACGTTCTCCACGAGGTCAATTTACAATTAAAAGAGGGTCAAAAAATTGAAATATTAGCACCTCAAATTCGTGCCAATATGAAAGCTGAAAGAATGCTTTTGTTGAGATTTGTTCCTTTATTTATCAAAAGATGGATTGTGAAAAGTGTCTTCAATCGTGTCGGTGAACCTGCACTAAGTTTAACGATGTCAAACCTTGGAAAAATTGAAATGCCTTTGACTACCCAACAATATATAGAGCATTTTGAATTTATGATCTGCTCAACACCAATTGTGCCGATAAACTTAGGTGTTGCATCTTTTAAGGACCAACTTGTCCTTTCATTTTCTAGAATTATCGATGATCGAACATTTCTAAACTTTTTCATCCAATACCTTGTAAATGAACTTAAACTTGAGGTTTTTGTCTCTGGAAATCGTTGGGAGGAACAAGATTAATGTCTTCTTGTAAACGATGCCGGATACGCGTCGATGAAAGCTTAACGCACTGCCCAGTTTGTGGTAGTTTTCTTCAACATGTTGAATCAAAAGATCTAGAAAAATTATACCCTTCACCGAATTATGCTCAAATTGAAAAGCAAACAGCAAACCAAATACATGCTTTTTTTGCCTTTCCTCTTCTACTTGCATTATTATTAACGCTTTTGATTGATTTAGCCCTTATTGCAAATGAATTAGGCACCACGTTCATGATGACCTTTATTGTTTTCTATGTTTGGGTTTTAATCTATAAAACGATTTACAATCGCCAAGGGATTGGTTATACCATTCTTTGGCAATTATCAAGTTTAAGTATCGGTACCATCATTATTGCTTTCGTTGCCACCCAAACCCTTGATACTTGGCCATTGCAATACGTTGTTCCAATCTTGATATCGTTAAGTAACCTGTTATTCTTTATCATCACGACGGTAAAAAGAAAAACCGATGTGATTTTGTTTCAAATGTTGATCACGAGTTTAATAGGTTTCGTTCAATTTTCTTTAATTTATTGGCTAATTGGCACCGACATCATGGTTCCTTCATTAATCGCTGGTATCACATCGATCATCAACGTTACATCTTTACTTACGTATCTAAGAAAAAAGTTTTTAGATTATCTGCAACGTTGGCTTCATATATAAAAAAAACCATTACCGGTTGCAATGGTTTTCACAAAGTTTAGAGGAGACGTTTAAACTTTTGCTTTTAAAGAATCGATACCGCGATAGACGCTTTTATTGCCCAATTGATCTTCAATGCGAAGAAGTTGATTATATTTGGCAACACGGTCCGTTCGAGACATCGAGCCTGTTTTAATTTGACCCGCGTTGGTGGCAACGGCTAAATCTGCAATTGTTGTATCTTCTGATTCACCAGAACGGTGAGAAATAATCGCAGTATAACCATTGGCAGCAGCAAGCTTCATCGCTTCAAGTGTTTCGGTGAGAGTCCCAATTTGATTCACTTTGATTAAAATGGAGTTCGCAATTTTACGATTAATGCCTTCTTGAAGAATCTTAGGATTGGTGACAAATAAATCATCACCAACGAGTTGGACTCTTTTTCCTAATTTAGCCGTAAGTGCTTTCCAACCATCCCAGTCTTTTTCGGAAAGGCCATCCTCAATCGAAACGATAGGATATTTACTGATGAGGGCATCATACCAGGCAATCATTTCTGCTGTGGTTTTCTTACCTTCGCCGCTCTTCTTTAATTCGTAAACTTTGGTTTCTTCATTATAAAATTCTGAAGCGGCAACATCCATTGCTAAGAAAATATCTTTACCAGGAACATAGCCTGCAGCTTGAATAGCTTCCATAATCACATCTAAGGCTTCTTGGTTACTCTTTAAATTAGGAGCAAAGCCACCTTCATCTCCAACTGCCGTAATATGTTTCTTACTTTTTAACACCTTTTTCAACGAATGAAACACTTCAGCTCCCCAACGAACCGCTTCTTTTAAGGATGGTGCTCCTAAAGGCATAATCATGAATTCTTGGAAATCCACTGAGCTATCGGCGTGAGCGCCACCATTGATGACATTCATCATCGGGGCAGGTAAAACTTTGGCTTCCGATCCAAATAAAGTTGCTAAATATTGATAAAGAGGTAAATGTAATTCTTCGGCGGCTGCCCTAGCGACTGCTAATGAAACCGCTAGAATTGCGTTAGCGCCAAGATTGGTTTTAAAGTCAGTTCCATCCATTTCTAACATGATCTTATCAATTTCAGATTGATGGGTTACTTCGACTCCGACCACTTTACTAGCAATGAGTTTATTGACGTTATTGACCGCTTGGCTTACGCCTTTACCTAAGTAACGCTTAGGGTCTTGGTCTCTTAATTCCATGGCTTCTCTTTCACCCGTTGAGGCACCAGATGGGACAATGGCTCTACCAAAAGAACCCTTTTCGGTTAGAATTTCAACTTCAACGGTTGGGTTACCTCTAGAATCGATCACTTCTCGAGCATATACTGACTTAATTTTAGACATATTCAAAGTCCTCCTATATTAAACATAGGTATTATAAGAGATTTAAAACCAAAAGTGGTGAAAGTTTACTGAACTTTTATTTTTTTCGATTTTCTAGTTAAAAAGTAGTGATAAATTGAAAAAATCAGTACCAAAATAACCAAAACAACGATCAAGGACACCCAGCCTTGTGATACGATTCCGACAAAAAGAAGCAATGGAAAACCTAATGGGATTGCCATTGAAGATCCATAGACAATATCATTTGCTGCGGGGGTTTCAAAATAAGGGTCTTTCTCCCTTAATAAAGCGATACCAGTTGAAGCGGTGCCAGTCATGGTTCCATAAAAGACCAACCAAGCTTCGTGTGTGTAATGCGGGTAAACGATTTTGGTAAGGTACCCTAGATAGTTATATGTGATGAAACCGCCACCGATGACCAAGACCAGTAAGCTGACTAAAAAGCCCGGATCTCCGACGAGAGTGATATCAATCGCCATAATGGACGCAATCATCATAATGTCAAAGGCAAAACCTGCAATACGGTTAAGTAGAAAATCGTTGGTATAAATTCTTTGCATCCATTTGGCCCTTAACAAACCACGCGTAATTACTTTATAGAGTAGGGCAATAAACACGACGATAATAAAATTAAATCCATAAAGTAAGGGTCTAAGGTTGTTTATTAAAAATGCAACACCACTATTTAAAATGAGTTGTTCTAATATGAAGATTACCAACCAGGAAATACCATAAACAAAGAAAATAATGGCAATTTGAATTGTTAATTTATCCACGGCATCTACAAGGGGAATCTGTCCATTACCTTCTAAAACCGTTGACTCTTCTTTACTTTCCATGGAAGTTTCTTGGCTGGTTTTTAATAAACCTAATCGTTTAAGTTTTCTTAAGTAAATGACGCCACCTAATGAAGCGGCTAAAAATCCGATGGAGGCAATTGATAAGCCAAAGTCGCGCCCAAAACTGAAGCCTACGTTTTGAAAAACTGCTCCAACATTCAATGCTTGTCCAGGTCCTTGGCCATAACCCATTGGTAGCAAGAAACCTACATAAGCAGGTATGTTGATAAAGATGAAACTTAAGACAATGGTGACTAATAATCCAAAAATACCTTGGATTAGGTAAGAGTTCACAATGACCATACCACTTTTGACAGCAAGAGGTTTGTTGCGTATTCGACCTTCATTAAGTCGATCGATACCTTTTAATGTTAATGCTCCGAAACCAATTGCAATCGCATGATAGGTGAACGCACTTAATGTGTTTGCATCAAATAAGCTCGTGGAGGCGATTTCAAGATTTGCAATCGCAATGTCACTTCCATTGAATAAATATTTAATCAATAACCCCAAAAATCCACCAATGACTGCCACAGGTAAAAGTGAAGCTTTTAACCATTTAATTTTTCGTCTAAGGATATTCGCCAATAACAAAACGGACATTATAAGGGCAAACTGAATAATACTACTCCAATAAAAATTAAAGTCCCAAAAAGGAAGCGGCTGGACGTTTGATAAAACCATCATTGGTTTCCTCCTTTAAAGCTTGCTTGTGCCACTTGATAACATTGAGAAGACCATAAGGTGAGTAACCTCTTGGTAAACGAATCAATAACATAGGACCATCCGAAGGATAAAGAAGCAATTTGGTTCTAACTTGAATCGCTTCAGCAAAAATTTTATCGAAAGTGTAAGATTTTTCTTCCCCTTTTAAGGTTAATTTTACACCTTCCTTAGAAATTTTGATGATACCTTTTTGGAATTTGCTTCTGCGGAATGGATTACCTTTCCAATAAGAAACCTCACAAGGATATTCAATCTTTAGGTTTTTGTTTTTGACGAACATTTGCTCATGAAATCTTTGAAGATTAGCATGATCATGTTCGATAAGATTTTGCGATACGTGATTGATGGTTAATAAACCTTTTTCGTCATACATAGCATCCAATGTGCATTCGCGGCAATACAGGTGACGGCCTTGACTGTAGGTCGAAAATAGGCCTTGACATGAAGGGCAGGTAAAGATGAGTTTATGAAGTCCTTCTGCCAAGTGTTTACCATGGTATTCACCTAAGGGCTTTTCATA
This sequence comes from Bacillota bacterium, assembly GCA_039799785.1. Classification (GTDB taxonomy): domain Bacteria; phylum Bacillota_I; class Bacilli_A; order RFN20; family CAG-826; genus UBA970. The sequence goes on from JBDLRZ010000078.1 coordinate 47,426, forward strand.
AGCAGAAATATGTAAAGTATCTTTAACGAATGTTTCTAAAGTTTCGGAATCCATTTGGTTAAATTCCAATGGACTTAGAGTTGAAATTTCATGCATCGTAGAGGGACCAAATTTTCGAAAATAAGACCATCTTGGTGCCGAAAAATATAAACCTTCAATTTTAATGAATTTAACGGGGACTCCTAAAAATTTTATCAATCTTCCCATGCCAGTCGGTATGGGTGAAGGACCACCATTCATAGTGGCATTGCCTTCTGGAAATATACAAATATTCCCACCTTCCTCGATAACAGATTTCATTCGTTTTACCAAGGCAAGATCTGCAACGGATTTACTCTTCGGTATCGGATTGAAAAAAGTCTTTAAAAACCAACTTCCCTTTCCAGAATTAAGAAGTTGATCACTTGCAACAAAGTACAAAGGTGCATCGAATAACATATCAAGAAAGATGATGTCAAATTCAGCGGTGTGATTAGCAAGAATTAAATATGGACCACTTTTTTTTATTGGAATGCGTTTAGCAGAAAAACGATAATAAAGTCGAAAGATGGGTCCAAAAATAAAACGAAAGATTGATAAAAAGAAACCATGGTGCCAATACGTGTATCGTCTTGAAGCCATCTATTGAATATCTTTCACAAAGGCACTTCTGGTTTTATGATGACGATGTTCAAAGTTTTTCCATAAGGATTGAACGTGTTGATTGTTTTCTAATTCTGGTCCTGTTTCAGCAATTTGTATACCATTTTTAACAGCATTTTTAATAGCCTCAGTAAACACCAGGGCCAATACTCCTGAATTCTTAAGAGCAGGTTCAACCGCTACCAAAAGCATATCGAGGACTTTACTTCGCTTTAATTGGGAAAAGAAATCGATAAAACCAAATGGAAACAAATGACCTTTTGATCGTTTTAATGCGTCGACTGGTGAAGGAATCATTAATCCAAACGCCACAAGTTTTTCATTTGCATCGCACACGAGTTGTATATAATCTAAATTCACAAGCGGAATATATTGTTTTGCTAGCATATCCATTAAATCTTCCTTTACTGGAACATAACCATATAAGTGATCGTACGTTTTATTCATGAGTTGAAAAATTTGTTTAATGTATGGTGCAAGGGCGGTGTATCTTTTAGATTTTACTTTGACTAAATGCAATTGATTTCTTTCAAGGACACGTTGAGATATTTTCTCTAAAATCGGAGGTACTTCTTTTGGAACTTTGATTTGATATTCATTCCAAGTCGCGTCAACTTTAAAGCCATATCGTTCAAAATGCTTAACATAATATGCATCGGTATAAAACGTAACAAACATATTTTTTTCATTGAATCCAAAGGTTAATAAACCTTCTTTATCCTGATCAGAATAACCTAGCGGCCCTGCTAATTGAGTCATACCTAAGGCTTTACCATAATCATTAACGGCAGTCATTAATGCATCGAATACTTCAACATCATCAATAAAATCAATCCGATTAAAGCGGACCCGTTTTTCATGATATTTCTCATTGGAATAGCGATTAATAATGGCAGCAACTCTTCCAACGATAACGCCATCTTTCAGTGCCAAGAAAAGTCGAAAATCACAATATTCACTTGCAGGGTTATATTTTGCATCTAAATTCTTCATTTCATCTTCAAAAATATAAGGAGTAAAGTAAGGATTATTTCGATACAGTTTGGTTGGAAAATCAATAAATGCTTTTAAGTCTTTTTTGGTTGAGACGACCTTTATGTTAATCATGTAAAGCTCCGTTAATATTATCTTAATACTTTATGGTAGTTTCTCAAAATAAAAAAAGACTCACAGGAATACTATGAGTCATGGCGGAGTAGGAGGGATTTGAACCCTCGCACCGGGTTTCCCCGATCTAACGGTTTAGCAAACCGTCCCCTTCAGCCTCTTGGGTACTACTCCAACGCTACCCATAGTAGCATAGATTTTTACGTGTTTTCAAGGTAAATTAGTAGGCTCTGGCAAAATAAACGATACGTTTAGCGGGTTTGCCAGTAATCGCACACAAAGGCTTTAATCCAATTTGGTCAAAAGGAATAACTCGAGCAGTTGCTTGAGCTTTTTCTTTGATAATTTTTTCAACTTCTTCCGTGTCGTCAACAGAAACTTTCACATAACCACCGAATTGATTAAGAATAGAAATCATCTCATCTAGGGAATTGGCTTCACGAATATTGTTAGCAAGATGTTGCTTGGCATGCTGTAAAAGTTCTTGTTGTATCAGTTCCAAGGTAAGTTTGGATTCTTGTACGAGGTCATTAAACTTGATGATTTTTTTAATTTTATCATTGCGTTTTACCATCACCACTTGTTGTTGTTCAAGGTCACGAGGACCTAATTCAATTCTTAAAGGAATACCTTTCATTTCAGCTTCAGCATATTTCCAACCTGGTGAATTATCAGTTTCATCAAGCATGACTCTGATACCGGATTGTTTTAAGGTATCAAATAAGACCTTGGCTTGACTTAATACACCTGGTTTTTGAGGCATAATGGGTACAATGACAATTTGAATTGGCGCAACGCGTGGCGGTAAAATCAAACCATTGTCATCACCATGCACCATGATTAAACTTCCAATTAATCGAGTTGAAACACCCCATGAAGTTTGGTGAACTGGTTGTAATTGATTTTGGCGATTTTGAAATTGAATGCCAAATGCTTCAGCAAAACCTGTCCCAAAATAATGGCTTGTTCCAGATTGCAAGGATTTACCATCATGCATCAGCGCTTCCACAGCATAGGTTTCCTTGGCACCTGCAAATTTTTCTTTTTCAGTTTTTCTGCCCGTTAAAAATGGAATCGCCAATAATTCTTCCCCAAGGGTTTGGTATATTTTTAACATTTGCAAGGTTTCAAATCTTGCTTCTTGTTCTGTTTCGTGAGCAGTATGACCTTCTTGCCATAAGAATTCAGCCCCTCTTAAGAAAGGTCGAGTCGTTTTTTCCCATCTTACAACCGAACACCATTGATTATATTTCTTTGGTAAATCTCGATAAGAATTAATGATTTTTGCATAATGTTCACAAAAGAGAACTTCTGAGGTTGGGCGAATAATTAAAGGATCTTCTAATTTTTCTTTTCCACCTAGGGTTGCAATTAATGTTTCAGGTGCAAATCCTTCAACATGTTCTTTTTCTTTGTTAAATAAACTTTGTGGTATCACCATAGGCATATAGACATTTTCATGTCCTGTATCTTTAAATTTTTGATCGAGATATTTTTGGATTTGTTCCCAAATTGCGTATCCATACGGCCGATAAATAATGAATCCTTTAATTGATGAATAGTCCATTAATTCAGCTTTTTTGCAAACATCTGTATACCATTGTGCAAAATCAGATTGTCTAGAGGTGATCGCCTCATTTTTAATTTGTTTTTCCATAATATTGCTCCTGTTTGTTAATGAGTGCCTTTACTTTATTCACGGTGCGTTTACTTGGATGGTCTGGATTCGTCTGATAACCCATAATCCAATCTGCACTCAAGATTTTAACATGCTTTAGGGGAAGAAATTCTAAGCTCGCTTCTGACAATAAATCCGAGAGAATAAATGGTTTATTAAACCTAGAAAAATTTTGGAAAATAAGTTTTAATTGGATAGAGGACTTTTGAGTATTTTCAACATGAATAACACGTTTATAATCTAAGTAATAGAAATCAAAATATTGATAAATTTCATCAGGTAAATTAGTTGTCATGTCATCAATTGACAAGGCAAATCGAATGCCAAATCGGTAAAATGGTTCTGCCCAAGCCTTTAGAGAAATTTCGGTTGTAGCTAATTCTTTTACTTCACTCTCATCAAGTAAAATCGTAATGTTTTTAGCGTTTGATAAGTTTTTGATGTCATTTAAAAAATCAAAAGGTTTAATGACCATAGAGAAAGGAACCAATATGCGTTGACTTAATGAAGGCAATACCACTTGTCCGATTAAATATAAATAACGTCGATAGAAATCTTTTGTATAGCTCATCATTTCATTTGCATCTTGAAGTAATTCTAATGTGGTAAGTGGCGTAGACATGAGGGGTTGGATAATCACTTGTTGACCAAATACAGTCATATCTTCTTGATTCATTAACGGACGAAAATTTAATGAAAATTTTAGTTGATGATATAAATCTTCTGCAAACATCGTCTCATTCGATTGAAGGGTTTGTACAATTGGTTGATTGGTTTCGTAAGGAAGAATAGACATTTTACGTTTAATCATAAGTTGGTTGAGCTCTTTACTCTTGCGCATCAGGGTTCGGAAATCATTTGGAAAATGTTTGTGTTCAATGATTGCCATATTAAACCTAATTAAAGATTCTAAAGCATTAACTTCAACATATTGAGAAACAACTTGATAGAGACCTTGTGCAGTTTGCATATATTCATGCGTTTCAGCTGCTTTTGTTACCAAGACAAGTATGTCATTAGCAGAGTCAATTAATAAAATATTGGGAGATAAATATGGTACGAGTTTTTCCTTGATTTGTGAAAGATAAAAGTATTTGAATTGTTCATCCAAACCAGAGCGAGGAAACATCATAAATATTGAAATAAAAACTCCATTTTTACTTGGCAACTTTTTAATAATGTCAAGAGCCTGTTGTGAACTAATAACCATTGATTTCAACGTTGCTTTTTTGGGATTGGGTTTAAGGTATTTTAATCCATATTGATGTAAATGGATGGTTTGTTTTACTTCATCAATTTTGACAACTTCAAAAATAAGTTGGCGATAATTTTTTCTTTTTAAAGTTTTTGTAGTCAATATCCAACTTGTATCCAATTTAGAGGTTAAAAGGTTTTCCCACCACTTATATATTTTTTCGGATTCTAGTGCAGAAAATTTTTTAAGAAATTGACTCAACGCAATAATCTTTTCTTTACCAGGATGCTTTGGATCAAATTCATAAACAGCGTCAAGTTTTAAGTTAATTCGATAAACCAAGTAATGGTGAATACGTTGTTGAATGGCTAAACGATGCTTGTTCTGACTTCTTTGAAAGTATATTAGTACAATAAAAATGATTAAAATTGTGAGTAACACAAAGATAGCAACTGCAATAAATAGAGTTGGATTTTCAAAAATTGGTAACCAAGTAAATATCTTGATTTTCATTTATCAAATTATACCTTTCTCTTCACAACCTAACAATCCTTTTTCGATTCAACCATACGATGAAATGAGGGTTAAAATCGTGTATAATTTTTCTCACGGAGAAATACCCAAGTGGCTGAAGGGGTCAGTTTCGAAAACTGATAGGAGGCGCAAGTCTCGCGAGGGTTCAAATCCCTCTTTCTCCGCCAAGGAAATTAAAATGAAAAAAATAAAAAAAAGACAAGTTTTTGGATCAATTATCTTAGTATTTGGATTAATCACGGTTTTTCCAAGACCTCAGAATTTTGTGGGTGAAAATCCTTTAAGGGTTGATAAAGATGAATTACCTCTTTTAATCGCCCATGGTGGTGGAAACTTGGAATTTCCAGATAATACGCTTGAGGCCTATTACCATGCTTATAGTCTTAATGAATCCGTCATGCTTGAGACCGATATTAACCTAACGAAAGATGGGGTCGTTATCTTGTCTCATGATCGTTCATTAGATCAAAAAACCAATCTTACTTACGCAGACATCATTGATACCAATTACGCAGATCTTGTTGATGATGAGATCGACTTTGGTTTTAACAATCCAATTTCAGGTGCAAATGGATATAACACTTCGAATACATTTAACAAATACACGAACTATTTAGGTCAAGAAGTTTCCCCGCTTGATATTGATTATCCAGAAGGAATTGAACCAAGGCACCCTACAAAATTTTTAGTTTCCACATTAGAGGAGCTCATCATCCAATTCCCAACTAATCTAATTAATGTTGAAATAAAGCAAACCGGTGAAGTAGGTTTAGAGGCTTTAACCAAAGTAATCGAATTAATGGATGAATTGAGTGAAGAATACCAAACCTATCAAAGGATTATTCTTGCTAGTTTTCACCAAGAAGTTTATGAAGCATTGAATCAATTAAAATCAACAACTCACAAACAATTAATGTTCTCTCCAGAATTTAATGGTGTACTTTCTTTTTTCATCATGCAAACAACATTTACAAGTGCTTTTTACACTGAGCCAGTTGCAGCATTTCAACTCCCTACGGAACAATTGGGCTTATCGTTGACAACTAAATTATTAATCAACACTGCCCACATGCATAATATTGCCGTGCATTACTGGACCATCAATGATGAAGAAACCATGAGAGAATTAATTGAAAAAGGAGTCGATGGTATCATGACTGATCGACCCTCTTTGTTACAACAAGTCTTGGACTCTTACCAATAAATATTATTTGATCGGCTTAATAAAGAATTTCCCATAAACTTGATGGGAAGGTGATTCGTCAATAAACGATTCTGGATCAACAAGTCGAATGTGGCGCACCACGCTTGGAACTTCACGGCTTGATACGACCATGTAAACGATGTATTTGACTGAGTTGGTGTAACCACCTTTTGCTTGGACTACGGTACATCCATGAAAGAATTTTTCCATTAGGATTTTAGGTAAATCGGTTCTTGAGGTGATAATTTGCAGTTGTGTTTTTTTGTTTCGAATATTGATTGCGTCCACAACTCTAGAGGTTGTAAAGGAATAAATTACAGAAAATATCACTGCATTTAGGGCTCCGGTAGAAGAATCTGTATTGAGTAAATATAAAACAGTGAAGAAAAAGTAAATTGTCACATTGATAGCAAAGGCATATTTACCAACTGATGTTGATTTTACATTTGCAAAATAAACTGTAATCACATCCATGCCACCACTTGAAATATCCATCAAATAAGCCAATGAACTGGCTATACCTTGAATAAATCCAGCAATAATGGCACGCGAAAGTAAATCTTCAGAGATAGAGATGAGTTGTGTCCATTCATGCGGAAGTATTTCGATGAATATCGAGGTCGTGATGACATTGATAAATGAAAATATTGCAAAACGCTTTCCTATTTTAGTGTAAGCAAGGATAAAAATTGGAATGTTGAAAATAAAATAAAGAATCGCTTGCATCGTCCGATTTTCGATTTGGTTGAATAAATTAAGTAAATCGAAAAGGCGATTAAATATCTGCGATACACCCGATACACCGCCAGTAATTAAGGGAGTCGGTATTGGATCACCTGCTGGAACGATGAATGAACGGAAAATATAGGCCGCTAATAAAGAGGATATACATGAAACTAGAAAAATGGCTAAGTTCTCTAAGACATTTTTAAGCTTTGGATCTCGATTTAACCAAGTTTGCCAATTTTGAAGGATGCTATTCATTTTATACCACCTTTAAACCGAGGAAATTATACCCTATTTTATAATTTAAAGGTTAAGAAGTAATTTATATTGAAGATAATCAAACTATTTGATAAGATTAACGTGCTATTCGTGATTAACTGGAGGTTATCAAATGAAACCAATCGGCATGTTTTTCGGAAAGATTTTTGGCGGTATATGGAACTGGATTAAGGAAACAGCCTGGGTCCAACCTTTATTAATTGTTGGAACGATTTTCGCCATTATTTTCTCTATTCCTACAATCACGGAATGGGTAAATGGTATTGCAGAAAGTATTAATAGCGCTGAAAGCTATTATCGTAATTATCAAAAGGATTTAGAAGGTGAAGAAAATTCTGATGCGCAAAAGCTAGTTGATGCTATGATGGAAAATTCCGATGAATTCGGTGAAAAATTTATGCTTGTCTTCGTGCAAAAAGACTGCCAATTCTGCAAGGATTCCCAACCTGGATTTAAAGAACTATTAGAAAACACTTCACGTTATTATGGTACTCGCGAAATAGACTCAATTACCCCTGTTACCAAAGATGAATTTGGTACGTTTAAGTTTTACACTATTTTTATTGATGAAACTTATGATTTTGCTGAAGATGAAACGACAACTCCTTTTGAACGTTTTTTACTTCGCAACACTGACTTCTTAGAAAGAACAGCCGAAGTTGCTAGAAATTCTGCTTATAAAGTTAATGGACAATTAAATGAGACCCAAATTGAATCGCTTGAAAGTGGAGAAAAGAACGCAATTTCTACCCCAACCGCAATCATGTATGATTTATCAGAAAATAGTCCAGAAGAAGGCATTTCTGAACTTCTTATTTCTATCCCAGGTGCAAATTTATATGACAAGGCAGTGACGCTTTCTGATGCCTGGATGCATCGTAATCAATTCGAATTAAATTAAGTCATTTCAATTGAAATGAGCGTGAAACGTTTCCGCAAGGGAACGTTTTTTTGTATAATGATGAAGATGGAAAATCCAATCTGGTACGCCATTCAAAAACCCAACCTCATCGCAGGAACCACCAAACGATATGGTGGTCATTCAATCGCTCCTTTTGCATCTTTTAATTTAGCATTTCATACGGGAGATGATTCCAAAAATGTTGAAGCAAACAGAGATATGTTGTCTAAAATTATCAACTTCCCAAGATCACAAATGGTGTTGACGTATCAATCTCACAGTACAGTTCTTAAACGCGTGACGAGTCAAGATGCAGGTAAAGGCAACCATCAATTCAATGATGGCGTTGTCGCAGACGCTTTATACACAACTGAAAAAAATCTATTATTGGGTGTTTTTCATGCAGACTGCGTTCCAGTCTTTTTATACCATACAAAGAGCAACCTAATCGCTATCATCCATGCCGGAACACCAGGTAGTTTAGATGGCATTAGTCAAAAGGCAGTAGAACAATTGAAAGTTGAAATGAACATCAACCCTTTAGACTTAGTTGCATACTTAGGTCCTTCTTTAGATTTTGCCCATCATCCGATCAGTCAAGAAAAAGCAACTGCCTTACTTCAAAAGAACGATAAACTTAAAGCTGTGATCAAAAAAATTGGGAATCAATTGTTCTTGGATATTCCATTGCTCAATTATTTACAATTGGTGGATGCAGGGCTTTCACCGCGTTCAATTCATGTTAGTAATCTAGATACTTATTCCAATGATAAAGAGTATTTTTCTTTTGACCGAGATCAAAAAACTGGTCGACATATTTCATTTATCGCTTTGCGTTAGGTTTTAATTTTTTAAGATAAGGCAGGATCGAATCTGGTACCAAAGAGGTAACATCGACCTGATTCAAATATAATTGCTTAATAAGGCTTGAAGAGATAATTTGATGAGGTTGTTTGGCCATGAAAAAGACCATTTCAATCTTTGCATCAATTAATTGATTACCAGAAAATATATCGTGCTCATATTCAAAATCAGGTACAGCTCTTAATCCTCTAACAAGTGCAATTGCAGACTTTGATTGAGCATAATGAACCGTTAAACCATTCGTGCTATCCACAATGACCTTTTGTGATGGATATGTTTTTGCGATTTGCTTCAGCATTGATTTTCTATCCTCAACACTAAAGGTACTACTTTTATTTGGATTAACAGCCAAAAGCAAAATGACTTGATCAAAAATTTTTAAAGACCGGTTTAAAATATCAATATGACCATTGGTAATGGGATCAAAACTTCCAGGATAAATTGCAATTTTCATTTTTTAATCGAACCAATATGAACATAGGTTCTACCATAATTATAAGACTTTACATTCCATTTGTCTTGGTTGAGATGATGATGAGCTGATTCATTCTCTAATACGATGATTGAACCCTGTATTAGTAGATGGCTTTCGAATAGTTTTTGAATCAGTACTTCTAATTGTGAATAAGCATACGGTGGATCAAGGAAAAGGATGTGAAAATGACTTTTATTAAAAGTATCAGATTGAATCAACTCAAATGCATCTAATCTTGTAATTTTTACTTGATCAATCTTTAAACTATTCACATTGGCTTCAATCGTTTTGACCGCTTCAGGATGTTGATCATTAAAATGGACGAATTTTGCACCACGAGATAATGCTTCTAAACCATAAGCGCCTGATCCAGCGAATAAATCAAGAACGTTGGCATCAACGACTTTGTTTCCGATTGCAGAAAAAATGGCTTCTCTTACACGATCTTTGGTCGGTCTAGTAATCGCCATGGGTGGCTGCAAAAGCTTTCTTGAACGATATAATCCACCAATAATTCTTAACATCTTAACAACCTGGAGGATGAGATTTAAAAGGCGAAAAAATTTTTTGTTGAATCAATTGATAAATTTCTCTAACCTGACCATAGGATTTTAAGTAATCTCGAACTAGAGGGTGTGAGTCTACTTGGACTTTGACTTGATGAAGTTCTGCTCTCGCTCTTAGTAAGTGAGGACTTTCATCACCATAACTTTCCCACATCGACTGGTAATTTGCTTGTGCTTTTTGATACGTTTCTGTTAATGCTAATAGCGTTTGATTTTGATTGAGTTGATGGTCTAATTGATTAAGTAAAACAACGCGTTGATCTTCTTCTAAACTTTCCTTTAATTCCCGTGCAAGGGTGATCAATTCTGCATAACTCATAATCTAACTTTAACACAAATAATTCGATGCCGATTCCTTAATAATTATGGTAAAGTAAAATTTATGAAACGACTTGTTGTCATTCAAGATCCACATCCTACATTAAGAAAAAGGGCCGCACCGGTTCCTATTCCGCTTACGATAGAAGATAGCGAATTGCTTAAAGCTCTATTACATTATGTTCATCAATCGCAGGACAAGGACTATGCTGAAAAACACAAGATCCGTGAAGGCATTGGTTTAGCTGCTCCACAAATTGGGATTAGTAAAAGATTAACCGCAATCAGTTATCAACGTGGCGAAGTTAAAACCGAATATATGCTCGCAAATCCAGTGATTTTGGCACAATCCGTCAAGCAAATTGCACTTACTTCTGGAGAAGGATGCTTATCGGTTTCAACTGAACATCCAGGTTATATCTATCGCGCCAATAAAATTACAGTTAAAGCATTTGATTTAATTCAAAATAAAGAAATCATCATTCAGGCTGAAGGATTCGATGCGATCGTTTTACAACATGAAATAGATCATTTAAATGGCATACTTTATTATGATTATTTGAATAAAACTGATCCATTTAAAGAAAAGGTCAATGCAGTCTTGCTGTAATGAAATTCCCTTTACAATTACGATTGCTTTGATTACAATATTCTTAATTAAGACGATGCATAAATTCATTATGGTCATTAAAGGAGTTTTTTATGGCGTTTAGTGCTGGTCAAGAAGGCGTGTCTGTTTTTGCTCTCGGTGGGCTAGGAGAAGTTGGTAAAAATACCTATGGGGTCGAATCAGAAAAAACAATGATTCTGATTGACGCAGGTGTTAGATTTCCTGAAGAAGATTTACCTGGTGTGGACTATGTCATACCTGATTATTCTCATGTTAAAAATAACCAACGAAAATTTAGAGCTTTAATCGTGACCCACGGTCATGAAGATCACATTGGTGGGATTCCTTTTTTAGTACAACATGTTTTTGTACCAGTGATTTACGCTCCACGTCTTGCCGCAGCCTTTATTCGTCATAAACTTCAAGATCAAAGAATCAAAGAACCAGTAAAAATTGTCGAGTACGACGAAGACACAATTTTAAATATCAACGAATTTAAAATTTCATTTTTCAGTATGACGCACTCCATTCCTGACTGTTTTGGCATTTGTGTAGATACCCCAGAAGGCAGAGTTGTCACCACCGGGGACTTTAAAATTGATTTGACGCCAGTAGGTGCAGAAATTAACTTAGGCAAAATTGCTAAACTGGGAACGGAAGGTGTCGATCTATTATTATCTGATTCTACGAACGCTGAAATTGAAGGTTATACGCCTTCTGAAAGAAGTGTTATTTCTGCGATTAATGACATATTTGAAAATGCCAGCGGTCGATTGATTGTCTCAACATTTTCTAGTAACATTTCCCGAATTCAGCAAATCGTTGAGGCTGCAGTCACCCATAAAAAGAAGTTAGTCATTATCGGCCGTTCAATGGAAAACGCTGTTAGCATGTCAAGACAACTTGGATATATTAAAATACCAGATTCATCCATCGTTGCTTCAGATGACATTAGAAGTTTACGTTTAGAAGAAACAGTGATTATCTGCACAGGTTCTCAAGGTGAACCTATGGCAGCTTTATCTCGGATTGCCAAAGGTGATCATCGACAAGTTAAAATTGTTCCTGGAGATACAGTTGTTTTCTCATCGAGTCCAATTCCTGGTAATGGTCTTAGTATCAATCGGGTTGTGAATCAATTAACAAGAGCAGGCGCAAATGTCTTAACCAATTCAATTTTGTTTAATGTTCACTCTTCCGGTCACCCTGCACGCCAAGAATTACGTTTGATGTTAAAGCTTTTTAAACCTCGATATTTTATGCCGATGCACGGTGAATATCGTATGTTAAAACTTCATACGGAAATCGCGGAAACATTAGGCATTCCAAAACAAAACTCCTTCATTTGCCGTAATGGAGATTTATTGGTCTTAAAAAATCATCAAGTAACGCGAGGTGGACAAGTTCCTGCTGAAGCAGTTTATATCGATGGCAAAGACATCAATGGCTTATCAACTGCCGTTATCCGAGATAGGAAAATTCTAGCAGATGATGGCGTTGTTTCCGTTTCAGTTGTAATTGATGCAAAAAACAATCAACTCCTCATCAAGCCAACCATTACCGCGTTAGGTTTCGTCTTTCAATCCGCGAATGATATGTTGAAGAATGCAGAATTTAAATTGGAAGAAAGACTAAAACTATTAATGAAAAATAGGGTTTCATTTTCAGACTTAAAGAACACCATTAAAGAAGTGGTTGGAAAATATCTATTCATCAAAACTCAAAGAAATCCAATGATTATCCCTGTCATTATGAACAAAGGATCTTAATTTAAATATTTTTTACAAACGTTTTCTTAAGAGTGTCAAAGTAAGGATGTTGTTGTTGGTGATAAAGTCGAAATGACTTTTTACTCAATTTCACTTTCACTTTTTCAATCACTTCTTCTTGATTCACTAAAAGATAATCGTAGCCAAAAATAGCTTTTTTAAAGTCACCTTTAAAGGTGATAACTCGCTTAGAATCTAAGACAAGAGAACTTCCTAAAGATCGATAGGCGTTATTTTGAATCGTTGCCATTTCAGTTAGTTGTAAACTCGGTGTTGAAACATCGACCAATGCACCGCCTAAGCTTTTATTATATGCGCTACTTCCTAAGGTACTGGCAACGATCAATCCAGTTCCTCTAAAGGTTTGTAATGGTTGATCATCTATCAAAACATCGGTGACAAAGGTATGAAAAGGATTTTCAACCCTAACCTCATTAACGGCAAAATATGTGGTTGTCTTTTTACCAACAAGCGAAATTTCCACCAATGGATACGCTACACTTTGACGTCGCATAAGGGGTATCGATTTCACTAAAAGATCAAGTTGTTCGGGATAAAATTCACAGAAAAAACCAAGTGTTCCGGTATGAATTCCAACAAAGATAACTTGGTCTAATATCGAAAGATAAGTTTGAATTGATCTTAAAAAAGAACCATCCCCACCGATAAAAATGACAAGTTCTGGTTTTTGACGATCTTGAGAATGTCCAGCAGTATGAAGTTTAACTTCTAATTTCTTGGCAATCAATTTAGATTGATCGTCTTCTCTCACCATGAATGTATATTTCATATTCTTTTGGTATATTCTTGATATTTATTTTATCATATAAAAGAAGACATCTATAAATGAGGAACCCTTATGTCAACAAACATTGAAATTGAAGCAAAAATATTAGTAAATGAAAAGGAATTTAATCAATTAAAGTCATTACTTCACATCGACGAAAAGATGAAGGTTACACAGACTAATTATTATGTGGATGATCAAAAAGGTTCTTTAAGAGGTTATGGTTTTGCTCTCCGAATTAGAGAACTTGGACAAACGTATACGTTAACTTTGAAATCTCCGATGGCCGAAGGCACACTTGAGAAGAACCAACAAATTACGCGTGAAGCATATCAAGCTTTGCAGGTCAAATCAATTTTTCCTTCGGGATTGATAAAGGATTTTTTAGAAATGTTTGGTTTTGATACAAAAACTTTAAGAATTATTACCCAATTAACGACAGATCGCTATGAAACGACTTTCGAAGGGCGCCATGTCTCCTTGGATAAAAATCAATATCATGGTCTCGTTGATTTTGAAATTGAAAGTGAAGAATCTTCTTTAAAAAATGCTGCAGAAACACTCAAATTATTGTGCGAAAAAGCAAATATCATTTACAAAGCAAATCATATTTCAAAATACGCTAGAGCAATCAAAACTTTAAAATAATCTATTTACTTTTCAGTAGAATCAACATCAACGGTCTTTTTTTTTAATGGATTGATTGTTTTTTCCTTGAAAGAGGATTGTCTTTTTGAAACAGGAATAAATGTACGGATTTCTTCTTCGTTGTAACCAACTTGGATTCGGCGATCATCAACCATAATAGGTCTCTTCAAAACTGAAGGATTTTCTCGAATAAACACAACTAATTGTGAAATAGACATATTTTCTACATCTAGATTTTGTTCTTTGATAACTTTACTTCTTGTTGAAATAATATCTTCAGTTCCATTTTCAGATTTTTCTAACATTTCTTTTAACTCGGATTCATTTAAAGTAGCCGAAAAAATATTACGTTCCTCAAATGGAATTTCCTGCATTTCAAACCATTTTTTAACTTTCCTACAACTTGAACAGCTAGGAGAAGTATAAATTCTAACCATCTTTTAAACCTAAATAAAGTATACCCCTTTGGGTACTATTTTCCTAATGATTATCGAAACTTTACAAAGGATTTGCTAAAATGATTTGAAAAGAGAAAAATTAGATTCATTATGGCAAGAATGATTAGTGGAATTAAACCAACAGGTGGACTTACCTTAGGCAATTATATTGGTGCACTTAAACGCTTCCCAAGTTTTCAAAACCAATTTCAAACATTCTTATTTATTGCAGATTTACATGCATTAACATTACCTATTGATCCCCAAACCTTAAAAGAAAATACAATTGATCTTGCAGCTTTTTATCTCGCTGCTGGCTTAGATCCTAACCTGAGCACCATTTTCTTACAATCACAGGTTTCAGCGCATGCAGAATTAAATGCAATTTTACAGAATTTTGTTTACATGGGTGAATTATCGCGCATGACACAATTCAAAGAAAAATCATTACAACTTAAAGAATCAGCAATTGGCTTAGGCTTATTCGCCTATCCAGTATTAATGGCAAGTGATATTTTACTTTATGATGCTGAAGTGGTTCCTGTAGGTGAGGATCAAGTTCAACATTTAGAACTGACTCGCGATCTCGTCCAACGATTTAACCATCGTTTTGGAGAGATATTAGTTATGCCAAAAGCTCAACTTGGTACAACGGGCGCTCGGGTGATGTCTTTATCGGATCCTACTAAAAAGATGTCTAAATCAGATCCAAAAGGAAACATTGAGCTTAAAGAAGATTTAGCAATGATTCGGAAGAAAATTATGTCAGCAGTTACGGATTCAGAAACTTCCATTCGTTTTGACGAAAAAGTCAAACCTGGCATCAGTAATTTATTGAGTATTCTTGCTGCATTAACTGATCAGTCCATTGAATCAACCGTTTTAAGTGTTCAAGGATTAAGTTATGGTTCCTTTAAAGCAAAAGTTGCTGATGTGGTGGTTGAAAAAATTGGCTTATTACAAAAACGTTATCAAGATATTATGGCTTCAGGCCTCGTGAATGATGTACTGAATCAAGGAGCAAAGAGAGCTCAAGGTGTCGCAAATGCCACCCTTCAACGCGTTAAGAAAGCGGTTGGTTTATGTTAATTCCTCGCCATTTAATAGCATTAGATCTCGATGGTACATTACTCAATAAAGATAAAAAAATCTCAAAAACAACATTAAAGTATCTAAAGCAAATCAAAGACCAACATCTTATTGTTTTATCCACAGGTCGTCCTTATCGATCGTTCATTAAGTATTATCAACAGCTAGGTTTAAATACACCGATGGTTTGTTATAACGGTGCATATGTCACCAATCCCACTGATCCAACATTTAAAACAACTAGTTTTGCATTTCCCCAAGATGTAGTGAAACAGATATATTTAGACGTTGGTGTTGAACATCTTGATAATGTGATGTGCGAAACCAATGTCAATATTTGGTTATTAAAGGAAGAGAAGAATCTCGCTTCATTTTTTTGGCACGATAACATGAATATCATTTATGGTCCGCTAGAAAAAACGTTAAATGAAAATCCAATGACGATGATTATCAAAGTAAAGAAAAGAAATCCAAAACTTGATGCGTTAGTTTTTAAGGCAGTCAAGAAACATTCTGGCTTAAAAGTTCGCTTTTGGGGTTCTTCTCAATTTTGTGAAATATATTATCAACACATATCAAAAGGTTCTGCTTTATTATCAATATTAAAATATTACGGCATATCCAAAAAGTATTTTATGAGTTTTGGTGATGCTGAAAATGATAAAGAAATGTTGCAACTTGCGACCACGAGTTTTGTGATGAAAAATGCTGAATCTCACATTAAGAAATACGGTAAGTTTTTAACAAAAAAAGATAATCAACACGATGGAATTATCGATGAGTTACAACGTTACTTTAAACGTTTATCGTCACTTAAGTAAAGCAAAGAAAAGGCATTCAAATATTCATTTAATTTTGTTTGAGCTTCGAGCGCGCTTTTACCATTGATTAAGAAGTAAAATTTACATTTTGGTTCTGTGCCACTTGGACGAACAACAAGACTTGAACCATCATGGAAGTTAAGTTTAATTACATTAGCCTGCGGTAAAGATATCGTCGAAACTTGTCCCTTATCATCTTTGGTTGTTTGTGTCAGATAATCCTCGAATAGCACCACCTTGTATTGTTGGAGTGGTTTAAATGGTGTTTGACGAATCCGATTCATTAATTGATTGAGAAACGTTTCACCTTCAAGGCCCGATAAACTTAATGAATACTGCTTGTCTAAATGGTATCCATATGTCGCATATAGTCGATCAAGAGCTTGCCCTAAATTTTCCCCATTTAAAAAATAAAAAAGACTCATTTCTGCATAAAGGGTTAAGGCTTGAATTGCATCTTTATCTCTAACGAAATCACCGAGCAAACATCCATAGGATTCTTCATAACCAAAGATGAATTGAGGTCCAGCATGGTGTTGATAAAATTCTATTCGATCACCAATAAATTTAAAACCAGTTAAAAAGGTTTCTGTTTTAACCTTATAATGCTGAGCAATTTTTCTTCCTAGAGGCGAACTCACAATCGTGTCATAGATGACACCGTTTGAAGGAAGTGTGTGAAGTTTTTGACGTTGGGATAAAACGTATTCAATTAACAAAGCAGCAGATTGATTTCCATCTAATAACTGATACTTGCCTTCAAGATCTCGATACGCAAGACCGACGCGATCGGCATCAGGATCTGCAATCATCACTAATTGAGCTTGAAATTTTTGAGCATATTGAATTGCTTTTTCATAAGCAATTTTTTCTTCTGGATTTGGAGATAATGTTCCGGAGAAATCTGGATCAGGTTGACTTTGTTCCGTAACAACTTGTAAATCATATCCAAGTGATTGAAATAACGATGGAAGTATACGATAACTAGCACCGTGTTGAGGAGAAAAAATAATTTTAAATTTTCCTTTGGGTAAGTGGGGTTGAAGCTGTAATGCTTTTACCTTCTTCACATACGTTAATTCAACGTCTTCTTCAACAGTTTGAACGATTCCTTTGGGTTCAAATGATGGTATCGATACTTCAAGCGGTTCTGGTAGAGTTGATAAAATACTTAAAAGGTTTTCGATTTTTTGTGGAACTAGCTGGCAACCTTGTTCATCATAAACCTTATAACCGTTGTATTCTTTTGGATTATGAGAAGCAGTCAGCATGATGCCGCCCAAGCAATTTAAGTGTCGCACTGCAAAGGATAATAATGGTGTTGGAATAAGTTCCGAAAAAACAAACGTATGAATACCCATCTGATTAAGGATTTGGGAGGTAAGTTTGGTATAGGACGTTGCGTTACGGCGGTTATCATGAGCGATGATAATGCCTCTATGCAATGATGTTGGGTAGAGTTGTCGTAGCATTAAACCATAAGCAACTGTGGCCTTCGTTAGCGTAAATTCATTAATGCGATTGGTGCCAAGACCCATGATGCCTCGCATACCAGCAGTACCAAATTCGATGTCTTTAAAAAAGGCATCATCAATTTGTTTCGTATTGAAAGACTTTAATAGTTCTTTTTGAGCATCGCTTAATTTAGGATGATTGAGCCAATGCTGATATTGAGAAAAAGGTGAGACTTTCATGAAGATAATTTTACCAATAATTCTTCTTCTGTTCTATCTAATTTAATTGTAAAGTTTTGATGAGATAAACCTTTTAAAACACCTGAGATTTCCCCAAAACTTAATTCAGTTGCATGTAAAAATTGATGTTCATACCGGTATTGATCCATTAACCATTTATTCGCCTTAAAATCACCATATTTTCGATCACCAGCGATGGGGTGTTGAATGGCTTGCATATGCACTCTAATTTGGTGCGTTCTTCCTGTAATTAAATGGACTTTAATTAATGTAAAGTTACCATAACTTTTTATCACTTCATATTCAGTCAGCGCCGATAATCCTTGTTGATCACGGTTTGCAATAAATACCATTTTTTTGGCGTCATCTTTTACCAGAGGTAAGTCAATTTTACCTTGACCTTTTAATTGACCGACGACTAAAGCAAGATATTGCTTATTCATATCTTCTTTATCTTTAAATAATCGGTGCAAAGCTTGTAAACCTTCGATGGTTTTTCCATATAGAACCAAACCACTTGTATTGCGATCTAAACGATGCCCTGGGGCGGGTGTAAAACCAGGCTCATTAGGTTCAAATTCTCCCTTTGCATAGAGATGCTCAATGACCATTTCTGTTAGGGTATGCTGACGGGTATCATCCTCACCTTGGACCAGTAATCCTTTAGGCTTATGAATCATCATACAGTGGGCATCTTCATAAACAATCGGTAAATCCAGTAACTTTTTTTGATAGCGGCGATGGACGGTAAAATCTTGTAATTGATTATCATGAACATAGGCTTCAAGAATGTCACCTTCTTTTAAAATATAGTCGATCGAAATCCTTTTGCCATTAATTTTGACGTCTCTTTTTCGAAATAACTTATAGATAAAGGATAATGGAGCTTCTTTAAGCCACTTTCGCATAAATTTATCTGCCCGTTGATTGGCGGTTTGAGCGGTAATCGTAATTTGTTTCATCTCCGTTATTTTAACACTTCTTGGTGTTGCCATTGGGTAAGTTTTGTTATAATCATTATCACGGAGAAATACCCAAGAGGCTGAAGGGGCAGGCTTGGAAAGCTTGTAGGTCCTTAACCGGGCGCGAGGGTTCAAATCCCTCTTTCTCCGCCAAATAAAAAAAGTGAATATCATCTTTGCATTATTACTTACCTTATTTGCCGGATTAGCCTCTGGTATTGGGGGATTATTAGCATTCTCAAAACTTGCGAACAACGCTAAATTTTTTGCTTCCAGCTTAGGTTTTTCTGCTGGTGTCATGATTTACGTTTCATTTCTAGAAATTATTCCCAAAGGTTTGGTAGCACTTAATCAAAATTTTTCCGCTTCCGTGAGTGAATGGATTGCGATTGCAGGTTTCTTTATTGGCATACTCTTTATTTTATTGATTGATCAACTCATTCCACATGAACAAAATCCTCATGAAATTAAAGAGAAAAATCAGAATTCAAGTTTAATGAGAATGGGCCTATTTTCAGCTTTTGCCATTGCCCTGCACAATTTTCCAGAAGGCATGGCTACTTTTTATGCCGCTTTAGAAGATGTGCGATTAGGTCTTGGAATTACGGTGGCAATTGCTTTACACAATATTCCAGAAGGAATTGCCATAGCCTTACCGATTTATCAAGCTACTAAAAATCGTGTCAAAGCATTTAACTTTGCTTTACTGTCGGGATTAGCAGAACCCATCGGAGCATTGATTGGATTTTTAATCTTTTCTTCAATTTTACCAACGAGTGTATTTGGAGTGATTTTTCCATTTGTTGCCGGCATCATGGTGTATATATCATTGGACGAACTACTCCCAACTTCTGAAAAGTATGGACATCATCATTTATCGATTCTTGGCTTAATTGGCGGGATGGCCGTCATGGCACTATCCCTTTTGATTATTTAATTTTTTTATAAACGATTTGATTATCGATAATAGTCATCATGACTTCTGTTGTTTCTAACTTGTTTTCATCTTGTAAAAAATCTTGATTAAAAAATGTGAAGTCAGCAAGATTACCTATTTTTAGAGTGCCTCGATGTGCTAAATCATAGGTGGGTGCGTTTGCGCCAATGGTATAAAGTTTCAGCGCTTCTTTCATGGTAAGTTTTTCTTGAGACTGATAGACTTTCTTGTCATGATCACTGATACGTTGTGTTGCAGCCTTGATTCCTAACAATGGATTAGGCGTTTCAACAGGGGCATCACTACTTCCACACAAAACTAAATTAGCTTGATCATAATGTCCCCATGGATAGATGAGTTCAGTTTTAGGAGAAATCAGCTCTAAGGCCCATGGAAGATCGGTTGACATAAATTGTGGTTGAATATCAAAAATAAGAGAAAGCTTTTGTAATTTTTGTATCGTGGAACGTTTGGCAAATGATGCATGAATAATACGATCATGAAGTCCTGTTTTGACAGGATATTTGGTTAACCAATCGGCCACTTCATCTAAAGCTTGATCCCCAATGGTATGAATCGCAATTGGTAATCCCGCTTGGCGAATTCGAATCAATAAGGCTTCCCATGTCTCTTTGCTGAATTGTCTCTCTCCAGATTGATTGGAATGTTGATATGGATGCGCCATCAGCGCAGTTTGACTTGAAATCGTTCCATCATAAAAAGTTTTAATCGCACCGAGTTGTAAATATGGGGTTTGATTTAACCAAGGCCGTTTACTTTCGATGAAGTGACTTAATTCTTGATGATGGATTAATAAATGCGTACGGAAAGGAACGACCTTGAGTGCATCTTCAAAAGCCTCTAACGTTTCTTGGAAACCATTAAAGTAATAAAGATCATCACTATGGCCACCCGTGATACCATAGGCATGTAATTGCTTGAATGCGCGAATAATCATCGATGTAAGTTCGGATTTTTTATACTTCGGAATACTTTGCACTGCAGTCATCGCTTCAGCCTCATGTAATATCCCAGTGGGATGGTTATGCATGCCAATTCGATTGAGTAAAGCCTGATTGACGGTGGCACCATGATAATCTGCATGCCTTAACAAGATCGGTATCGTGGTCGATATTTGATCAAGATCATGCTTCGTTACATTTTGTTCAATATGGCCTTGTGCATATAAAAATTGCCCATTGAAGTGAGCGCGAATCTTTGTAAGAATTTCATCTTTATTCTTTGATTTGTGTAATTGCAAAAGGGTAAGTTTTTCTCCATAACCCAAAATATGTAAATGCGCATCAACCAATCCAGGTAATCCCATCCACCCTTGGACATCGACGGATGTATGAGCTTTCCATTCAGGGTGGGGACCAACATGAATGATTTTTCCATGTTCAACCCAAATTTCATCCACGATGGAGTGTGGTTCCACTAAGGTGTAGAATCGTCCATTAAAGTATCTAGTTTTCATTAAATGATGAATAAAAAAAAGATTGCTTATTCAGCAATCTTTGCATCTTGTAATCGTTGAGCGCGACGTTGAGATTTTTCAGCGAGTTTCTCTTCTTCACTTGCGAGCCGTTGCATCAGTAATGCAAAAATGATTGCACCTAGAACCATAATCAAACTTCCCCAAACTTGCCAAGAGTAGTTGGTAGAAAGAAATTCATTCATGGATGTTTCTGCAATTCGAATCCAGTTTTGATCATAAGGAAGATTAACTAAATCTCTAAGAAATCCTAAGATGGCAAGTGTCAATCCGGAGATTAACAAAATGAAAGAAAGACCACCCCATAATTTTTGAGGTAAGGTTAATGGTGATGAATTGGTTTTAGTCATGATATTTTTCCTTGTTAAATTTTAGCAATTTTAGGATAAGATTTCAACGTAATTCACTCGATGATTTTTTTTAAGTTATGCACTCGCTTTATCAGATGTTTTGCATGCTTTTTAACTTCTGGATGAGCATGTTCCATACAATAACTTTGAGAAAAAGCTTTGAACATTGGAATGTCGTTACCTGAATCGCCAACGACCACGACATCCTTTGGTTGAATACCTTTTTTGTTAATTAACAAATTTAAAGCAGTTGCCTTATTGGTTCCTGATGTCGCCACTTCAATCAATCCATTAATCCAGGCAATTTCTAAATGAGGAAATTTCTTTTTAAGTTTTTTACTTTCTTCTAAAGCAACTTTTTTACCCTCTTTACTAATTCCAAAATAAATCAATAAGCGTTGAATAATCGCATCACCGTGGACTTGTTTCATAAAATAATCGTTATCTTTTTTATAAGCTTCACGATAACGGCCTTGTAATAAATAATAAAGACGATAAATCAAATCTAAATACCAAACATAATTTGATGTAAAAACAATATTGGATTCATTTTTAGTATCAATTGAAAACATAAATCGTTGGTATTTAGTTTGAATATACTTCGTGACATCTTCAACATCTTGAGAGGTCATCGATTGATCTAAAATAATTTCATGGTTATGGATGACCATACAACCATTTCTGCAGACAAAATCGATGTCTAGATTAATTTCTTTTAACACTTTTTCAACGAAAATACGGTTGCGAGACGTGACAAAAACTACTTGATGACCTCTTGAAATTGCAAACTTTAGAAATGCAACATTCTCTTTGGATACCAATCGAATCCTCTTCTTTGGATAGAATAAGGTTCCGTCTAAATCAATCGCGAACAATTTTGGCATGATTTATTGTAATTTATTTTCTGCTTGAATTAAACCAAAACCACCATCTTGGCGATGATATAAGATACTAATTTGTTTATCTTCTACATCTAAGTAAACGAAGAAATTATGGCCTAATGCTTCCATTCTTGTGATGGCTTCTTCCATGGTCATCGGATTCAAGAAAATAGATTTAGTTCTTACAACTTCATCTTTTTTACTTTTAGCTTTTTCGCTTTCAATCGCATCCAAGATGATTGATTCACCCAATCCAGGATGTTTGTAGTTTTTAATTCTTGTTTTGAGTTTTCTAAGTTGATTATTCAGCTTATCCAACGCTAAATCAACAGCAGTATATAGATCATCGTCTTTTACTTCAGCTCGAACATCCATCATTGGCGTAAAGATCGTGATTTCAACCTTGGCACCAACCTTATATGAGCGAACCACAACCCGGCACGTTACATCGTCCTTTATGACAAAAAACTTATTGAGATGATCGAGTTTCTTTTGAATCGTATTCGAAATAGCACTGGTAACGTCAATATTCTTACCGACGATTTGATATTTCATATGCCACTCCTTGTATTCATATTATCTCAAGTTTAGATTGAAGTAGGTAGAGGTATCGTCAAAAATTAAAATAATAAGTTTTGAATATCCTTCACTTTATCTGCTTTTTCCCAAGGAACATTTAAATCCGGTCTTCCAAAATGTCCATAAATTGCTAAATCTCGGTATTTAAAGGTTGGACGATTTAAAGAAAAACGTTGAATAATTTCACCAGGTTTAAAGAAGAAAACTTTTTTAACGGCCTGAAGAACCTTGGATTCGGTTAAACCTTTTTTCAGCGTACCAAACGTAAACAATGTCAAGGATACGGGTTCAGCTTGACCAATGATATAGGCAATTTGAATCTCTACTTTTTTGGCGACGCCCGCGGCAACGAGATTCAAAGCGATATACCGTGCTAGATATGCGCCTGAACGATCAACTTTTGTTGCATCTTTGCCTGAAAATGAACCACCACCATGTCGAGCATAACCCCCATACGTATCAACGATAATTTTTCTTCCAGTTAATCCCGTATCACCTGCAGGACCACCAATCACAAATCGATCTGAGGGATTGATATACACTTCATAGTCTGAATTTAGATTAAAGGATTGAACAACTGGTTTGATAATTTTTTCTGAAATAAATTCTTTAAATTCTGAAAATGGAGTCTTGGGATCGTGTTGAATCGACATCACGACTTTAGTAACTTTGATATTTTTACCTGAATAAGCAACGGTCACTTGAGATTTCATATCAGGTCTAGCATAGGGAAATTGACCTTGTTTTCTTAATCTTGATGCAACTCTCACTAACTTTTGAGCCAGCACAATTGCTAATGGCATCATGCCTTCAGTTTCATCTGTTGCAAATCCAAACATTAGACCTTGGTCTCCAGCAGTGGTTTCAACCTTGTTTACAGCTTGATTGATATCTTCTGACTGCGTTTGAACCCAGTCTAATACTTGAACTTCATTAACGGAAAAATCAAGTTTGGCGTCCGTATATCCAATTTCTGTCATGACTTGCTTTGCAATCGCAACCATATCTGGTCTTTTAATGGTTGGTGAAGAAAATCTTACCTCACCACCAATTAAAAGTTTTTGTTTTGCTGCAAAGCATTCAATTGCTACGTGTGCATTCGCGTCCAATGCTAAGCAAGCATCTAAAATTGCATCGGCAATTTGATCGCAAACCTTATCAGGATGACCTTCTGAAACCGCTTCGGATGTAAATACCATTTCTTCTTTCATTCATCTATCCTCCTTGAATAAAAAAACTTTCCACGATGGAAAGTAATTAAGACTTTCGCTCATATCGTTCAGAGGTGGAACTCTGCTTGAACCAGCACTTACTAGAAACCTAGAGTTGCTACTGTGGTCGGTTCGTCTACACAGTGTCGGGATATGGCCTTAATATTATTATACAAAAATACCCGTAAAAATCAATGCAATCTACTTGATTAATTCTCCCTGCGTATCACCATTTAAGCCGGCAGCATTGGCTTCATCGGTATCAATGTGCATTGCAAGGGAAAAATCTTTTCTTACGCGAATAATGACATCTCCAAAGATTAATGATCGAGATGGCGAGTTCACCTTCACTGAAACGATTTGTTTATCTGTCACTTGAAAAGTAGCAGCGTCTTCAGGCGTCATGTGAATATGGCGTTTGGCAATGATGCATCCAATCATTAACTGAATTTGCCCTTTAGGACCAAGAATCGTGATAGGACTTGAACCTTGGATGTCTCCTGATTCACGAACTGGAGGATTAATGCCTAACATTCTTGCTTCGGTAGCAGATACTTCAACCTGTGACGCCGGTCTTACTGGACCTAATACAACAACATTTTCAAATGTTCTTTTTGGACCTACGAGTGATAATCGTACATTCGAAACATATTGACCTGGTTGCGATAAAGGTCTGACAGATTGCATTTGAAAACCTTTTCCACATAGAATTTCTAAGTCTTGTTGCGTAAGGTGGATGTGACGTGCAGATGTTTCAATTAAAATTGTTTTCATTTTTTTACCTTCAACATTATATATGATTCTTTATTTAGAGTAGTAATGATTGATGATTTCTTGATAATTCTTGATTAAGTCTTTTAATGTTTCTGGCCAGCGTATAACGAGGTCAATTTTAGCCTTAGCACCGATCAATTTGAGTTGTTTAGGATTCGCTAAAATTTGAACAATTCTATTTGAAAATTCCTTTGCACTACCCGATTCTACAAATCCATTTACATTATTTGAAATTAGGTTAGCAATCGAGGTTTCGCTCAATACTAACGAAGGTAAGCCATGAACAGCCGCTTCTTTGAGTACAAGTGGATCATTATCATAAGCAGAAGGAAAGTAGAATAAATTAGAAAGAGAATATAAAGCAGAAAGAGTTTTATAATTTGATATTTTCCCAGTGAATATCAAGTGGGATTTAATTGATAAATTTCTGGCATATTGCTTAATTTCTTTTTCATGACGACCTTCTCCAACCAAGATCATTTGATACGTATCTTCTGCTTTATCGAGCTCTTTGATCGTGTCTAAAATTAGTTTTAGATTCTTTTGCCAAATTAATTGACCTACAAATAAAATTGTTTTCGTATTCAAATGAATACCAAAAGTTTTTCTTAATTGAATGATTTCATCTTCATCATTTGGAATGGGTTCGATATCTGTTCCATTCGTAATGACTTTAATCGATCGATCATGTAATCCATATTCCTTGATCGTATTGACTGTTGCCT
Source organism: Bacillota bacterium (assembly GCA_039799785.1). Taxonomy (GTDB): domain Bacteria; phylum Bacillota_I; class Bacilli_A; order RFN20; family CAG-826; genus UBA970. Next base: position 73,684 of record JBDLRZ010000078.1, read on the forward strand.
TTGAAACAGTCCATATGGCATTTGATTTTGAGAAATAACGAATCGTAAAATACTTCAAAATGTTGGCTAAAAACTTACTTTTTGTTGCAGCATAGTAATCATCATAATATTTGCTGTGAATAGTTGTCACAAGTGGAACTTTATTTTTATGAGCCATTCTAAGAGCAAAATGACCAAGTAAAAAAGGTGTGTGTGCATGATAAATTGTGGGACCTTCATAAGAGATTGCTTGCATAATTTTGCGACGGTTAAATCCATATGGAATTGGATAAAAAACACGCGGTATTTTAATTTGTGGAATTGGCAAAATACGATAAGGATACTTTGTGGTATCACCCTTAAAAGGTACGACCACTGTGACATCAATCCCTTGACTTACTAAATAGCGTGCATAAGCATCAACTGCTCTTACAACCCCATCAATGAGAGGAAAAAATCCATCATTAAAGATAAATACCTTTAAAGGTAAGGTGAGATTCAATTGTTGCTGTTGCATTTTTTTCTGCAATTTAAATTGTTCAATTATCGTAAAGGAAACCCCTAAGATGAGCCAAATATAAAATAATAAAAATCGCCATAAAAAAATGGCAATTACAAGGAATTGCCCTGTTATAAAAACTGAAAACACTGTTGTAAAAGTAAATTCTGCCGCCCCTGCACTTCCTAATGTGGGAGCAATACCCAATACGATATTTGCCAGTGCCATCATCATCAACACATTCACATAATTGAATCCCATGCTTGCTTGATTAAAATTGGTTTGAGGAAAGATGCTTAATATGAAAAACGACGTGCTCAACAATGCAATTTGTGAAACCAAAGAAAATAACAAAACCATCCATAATTTATGACTTTGATGTCGATAGTTTTGAAAGACGATTCTATATTGAGTAAGACTTGATGAAATTGCAAAATTCCAAGTTTGACTTTGTTTAGGAAAAAATAGTTTGATAAAACTGAGCATCAAACTTTCAATTGGTTTACTCAACGATGCTAACACTAAGATGACAGGAAATAAACATGTAAAACCAAAACCAATCCATGCGAAGATTAGCAAGGTCGGATTTATCAAGGTTCCAAAGAAAATTAAACCCATCAAAGCAATCAAACTCATCGCTAGTCTCATCAATAACAAGTCGATCATCACGGTGGAAGTTGCCTTTCCAATGGTGATACCTTTTTGGTACATCAGACCTATCAAAATAGGTTGTGATCCTAACCCCCATGGTGTAATTAATACATAATATCTAGCTAAAATTCCAAAACGTAAACTTTGCCAAAAACTGATCTTATTGTCTTGATCCTTAAGCAAGATATGAAATCGAATACCACTACTCATAACGATAATCGTAAACATCAAGAATGAAAAACTTAACATCACATCATTGTTTAACCATGTCTCTTCAAACATAAAAAAGTTTCGCCAATCAAAAGCTTCTAAATCATTAAAAATTGAGATAAATGAGATAACGATACCTAATCCAATCGAAAAAACCAAAAAAATGAGATTAAAAATGGAAGGGATTCTTGATGGACTCACCTTTGGTTTAACTTGGTTAATTTGCATTCTATTGATTTCATTTTAACGAAAGTAGAGTAAAATAGTAAGATATGTCGGCCAAACTTATTCAAATTAAGACATTAAATCAGTATCTCAAACAAAAAGACGTCAAAAAACTTCGAGCGTTATTTGATCGTTTTCATATTATCGACCTCGCCACACTCGTTAACCACCTAGATCACCCTGAAGATTTACTTTTTATCTTCCGAACATGTAATTCTGATCATACAGCGGAATTATTCTCTCATCTTTCTACCGAGCAACAAGAAAAACTCATTCATATTTTCACGGATAAACAGTTAATCGAACTTTTAAACCACTCTTACCAGGATGATATCGCTGATTTTCTTTCTGACATGCCTGCTAATTTAGTTTCAAAAATACTCAAGGTAGCAGACCCATCTCTTCGACAAGAAATTAATGTTCTACTCAATTACAAACCTAATTCTGCCGGTAGTATTATGACAACCGAGTACATCACCATTCCCGAAAATTCCACCATCGGAGAAGCTTTAGAAAAAATTAGAAAAACAGGGCGAGATAAAGAAACGATTTATTCAAACTTTATCGTCGATCAAAACCGTTTTCTAAAAGGTATTATTTATATCGAAGACGTCGTTTTTCATGAATCCAATCAACTTGTAAAAGACGTGATGAATCAAGACTTCATTTTTTGCCAAGTGCATACCGATCAAGAAGAAGTTTCTCAATTATTTAAGCGTTACGATTTATCAGTAATTCCTGTCTTAAATGAATCCAAACATTTAGTGGGAATTATCACCATCGACGATATCGTGGATGTCATTGAAAAAGAAGCCTCCGAAGATATTTTAAAGATGGCGGCAGTCCAACCTATTGATGATCAATATCGCCTCATCAAACCATCTGCGATTGTGATGAAGTCAATTCCATGGATTATAGGGTTAATGGTGATTGGTGCGATTTCTACATTTACCATCAATCAGTTCCAAGGTATTTTAGAAAGTGTTGTTATCCTTACTGCATTTATTCCTGGCATCATGAATACTGGTGGGAATACCGGTAATCAATCCGTAGCAATCATTACTCGTGCGATCGCAGTTAAAGAAATTACGGCAAAAGACTTTCAATTTGTAATTCGTAAAGAATTAAAGGTATCCATTTTCACTGCATTACTTACCTCTCTGTTTACCTTTGCCTTTATTTTATTTGAATTGGCAACAGGATTTATCCGATTGCCATTAGACATGGGAATAACCATGTATGAATCATCTTGGTGGTTATTTATAATCAGGATTTCTGGATTAGTGAGTTTAACCTTACTAATTTCAATTATTATTTCAAAAATGCTTGGAAGTCTTATTCCTTTATTAGCGCTGAAACTAAAAAAAGATCCAGCAGTTATGTCCTCGCCTTTTTTAACAACGATTGTGGACTTTAGTACCTTACTAATCTATTTTCTACTTGCGAACTTTTTATTCAATTTCTTTTAATTTTCAAGGGGTTTGGTTATAATACTATTCGCGCAGGTATGGCGAAACTGGTAGACGCGTACGTTTGAGGGGCGTATGGGGTAACCCATGGGAGTTCGAGTCTCCCTACCTGCACCAATGAATTAAAAAAACCCGCAATCGCGGGTTTTTATATTTACCAAGGTAATTCGATGTGTGGATACCAAACTGGATTGGTGGTTGCCAATGCGCCAACCCCACCTTGAGCTTGATAATTCCAATCAGGAGATTTCTCTCCTTCTTCTTTAATAGGATAACCCTTTGTTCCCCATCCATTTTCACGAGCTTGTTGTTCAGCAAATCTTAAAAAAGTTAAGTAAGGGACATCACGGTCGGTTAAGGCAAGATCGCTCGCCCCATATGCTAAACCTACGTTTTCAGATAACCCTTCTCGGATGATAAGAAATTGCGCTAATTGTCCATTCACCCAAATAAGACCTAAGTTACGACCGTTGACTTCTTTAAGTGCACCGCCAGGAATGGATTGAACGTAGAATGTAGAGTTTTGTTTATCTTTCATAATGTACTCTTTGTGATATTTACTCGCAACATATCCCCATGGTTCAGCATCTGTATAGCTACCATCTACTTCTGGTGTATTGATGTAGTAATATCTCACCGAACCACCAGGAAAACCATTTCCACTAGAAAAGAATGCTGTATCACCATCCGCAACCGAAGAGTTATACGTGATCACCGCTCCTCCACCTCCGGTGGTTGTACTTCCATTCTGAACATAGGGTAATGACTTATATCTTTCTTCTAATTGTGGTCCCTCATATAATTGCTCAAAGGTTTTGATTTGATGATCATCATTACCTAATCCTTTAAAATAATCTGGCACATAGCGAATGAATTGGTCGTCTTGATACACTGGATTCGCTTGGTATTGATTTAAGGTACCCAAACGTATCATCGTCACATTCTTTGAATAATCTAAATCGGAACCTAAGTATCCTAAAACATCAATTGGTTGTTGATCAAACATTAAAGCTAAGTAGTCATTTCCATTAAAAGGTAATGAACCAACTTCATAAGTGAAATCAAAAGTAACCGATAAATTTTCAATGGTCTGATTGGCGCTTCCAATAATATAATAGTCATTCGATTCAACTGTACCGCTAAGGGAAATTGAAGCCGTGACCTCTAATGAACCATTTGAATAAAAATCAATGCGGATTTGTGTTAGGTCAACTGGGTTAGAACTTGCGTTATATAGTTCAATGACATTATTACGAGAAGCAGTTCCCGTAATTAATTTTGAAAAGACTAAATTTGGTAAGGAGACGGGCTCTGAACTGCTACTTTCAATTGACGAGGAATCTAAATTAGATGGTATCGATTGACTCGAGTTTACACACGACGCTAATAATAAAATGGAAGTTAAGGTGATAATTTTTTTCATAATTCTATTATAACGATAAGGATGTACAATCGTTAATTTTTTTTATGCTTTTTCCTGCGAGGGAAAATGAATATTAACCAAAAGATACCACTAAGGATAATCAATTCACCACCAATAAAATAGATATCATAATACCAATAACTTTTAAATTGCCGCATTAAGTTCGTGTCATAAAACACTTCATCGTTTGTTAAGTAGTTATCTTTATAAACAATACTTGGTTGATAGGCCTGTGGCGGAATACTCTCAAAAGTTGAAAAAGGAATATATAGAGTGGAATTTAACAATCCATTTTCAACCTCATATTCTATCGATAATGATTCAACCAATAATGGTGTATCGAGTGAACTTTGCCATTGACTATATTCAAAGAAAATCAGATACGTTTGAACATCATAAACACTCACAAATGGAATTTGATAGGTTAGTTCTGTTGAAGAACCGATAGCTTGATTAAGTGTTAGATTCATCCATATCGAGAGATTGCCTTGATTGTCTTTGATCGCTAAATTGTCATTAATCAAGACATTTGTTAGATAAAACGCAATTTTATCCATCGTTCTATCTTGATTAAATGCAGTGATGGCATATACTTCTAATCGCATGGAAATAAGTCCACTGGTAAATGTTTCATCAATCAAAGCGGAATTAAGCACATAGGCATCCATATCCCCTTGGGATTGGGCAATGACCGTTGCCGACATTAAAGCTTGAGGATGAGTAATCAAATATTCTTTTTGTTGATTCAAAAAATCAACAGTCTTTGATGCTTGGGAAAAGGTAATCACGAGCGGCGTCATCAAAATTGCTACACTTAAGAAAAACAGCATCGACCAATTTTGTTTTTTCATGCTTATTTAAGATTATTATAAATCAAATAAAAAAGGATGCTTTGATGCATCCTTTTTATTCATTAAAATGAACTAACCAAGTGTATGTGAGCCTAAATAAGTCGTTGTATCTTGCGCATAAACGTCCCATTGAGCGGTGTCCCAAGAGGTAAGACCGGCAATTACATTTGACTTACGAACTAAAGTGTATTCAGAAGTTGCACCAGTACCAACAACCCAATTTGTTCCAGGATCTGTACCAATGACACCAATAACATCAATTAAGACATCATTTTTGTATAATCCAAGCGCATCATCACCATTATAGTTTGCAACACCACTTGTAATGTCTTTAATTCCAAGAATTGTTGCGTTAGCGCTCGCGTTAGAAATAACGTATACATCATTGTTTGCCAATGTACCAGTTAAAGCTTGTGAAGCGGTTGAAGTAGGAGAACCGTTACCAAATAATTTAACTGAATATATGGATAAATCGACGGCTGCACCAGTACCATTAAATATTTCAATGGCTTTATTATTACTTGAACCTTCAATATATTCTGAGAAAAATAAGTCGGTTGGTAACGTAGGTTGTACAGCCTCAGCAGCTTTGACTGTATA
>JBDLRZ010000079.1:0-5018 GCA_039799785.1 Bacillota bacterium
TATTCCCTAGCCCAATCAAGACATTTGACAATATCTTGTTTCGGCAATCTTCCCTTTCATGTGGATCACAGAGTTCCCTCTCACCACATTACTTTTGTTGATTGCGCCTCTATCTAAGAGATGTAATTATCTTATCAAATTGACTTTATCAATGTAAAGCATTATTTTTAGAATTTAAAAAGTCCCTTGCGTGGGACTTTTTTTGTTTGCATCAAATTTTTAAATCGCCTTCGCCATACCATTTTAGTTTTCTAGCATAACCATCGACGAGCCAAACTAAGATAATGGGTAACGCAATTTGTAAGATGAAAATGGATAAGAGTGCACCAAGTAAATTTCCTTCCATCGCAGACAAGGTTGCAAATTGACCAACGAATCCTGACGTGCCCATTCCAGCTCCTGTTGCATCCGTGAAGGTTTGAAATACCAACGTTGAAACAGGACCTAAGATTGCACTGACAATCACAACGGGTAACCATAACAATGGTTTTTTCATCGCATTTTTAAATTGCAACATCGAGGTTCCTAAGCCAACAGAAATCGTGGTCCCTAGATCATTATCACGTCGACCCATCACCGCAAAACCAAGCATGTGAACAGCACATCCAACCACAGCCGCGCCTCCTGCTAATCCTGAAATGCCAAAAGAAATCGCAATACCTGCTGAAGAAAAGGGTGAGGTTAAAATAATACCCATCAGCACACTGACAATCACACCCATTAAGAACGGTTGTAAGGTCGTCGCTGAATTGACAAATTCTCCAATCGCACTGGCAATTGAACTAATGGGTTGAAAATATAACAAGGTAAATAATGTTCCGGTTAAGATCGAAAATAATGGAATCAAAATAATATCAAATGGTGTTTTCTTTTTAAAGACAAGTTCCACGATCAACAAAGCTGAAACGGTGGTGACATACGCAACAAGTGGATCGGCTCGTAAGACTAAACCGGAAGCCGTAGATAAACCACCAATCACCATGGCGCCAATTAATTTAAGTCCTTGAAGTTTAAGCGCCCAAGCAATCCCGACACCAATGCCAACACCAAGAAATCCTCTAACAATGCCGGAAACCTTTGTAATTTCCGTTCCTAAATTAAGGGTTTCCGTCAATTGGAAATTTAGTAACAAACCAAGTTGATTGAGAATGACAGAAATAATCAGGGTTGCAAATAAACCATAGACCATCCCATTCATCGACGTGAGAAAAAATTGAAATGGACTTAGCTCAAAGAATTTTATTTTTTTCATGATCAAGATTCCTTTTTATGATAGATAACATTGACTTCATTCATTATAAACAAAAAAACACCCCGAAGGGGGTGTTTAGGGATTCACTGGTCGGGAAGACAGGATTCGAACCTGCGACCCTCTGCTCCCAAAGCAGATGCGCTACCAAACTGCGCTACTTCCCGATTTACTTGGCGCGCCCGACATGAGTCGAACACGTAACCTTCAGATTCGTAGTCTGACGCTCTATCCAATTGAGCTACGGGCGCAAAGTATTCAGCCACATTGCCATTTGGAGGTTCCTATCGGAATCGAACCGATGGTGATTGAGTTGCAGTCAATTGCCTTACCACTTGGCTAAGGAACCACCGAGTGATGGCCGTTAATAACTTTAACATTATCACTCGATGGTTTCAATAAATTAACGGATTAACGAGATTTGACGCGTTCCCACATTTCAGCGATTGGGGAATTATATTGACCAAAGTCAGAGAATAATGCGGTACGAATAATCGTTTCGGGTAATGGATATTGGGTCATGATTTGACGGTTGCTTTGGACGTCAATGACCATATCTTGTGAGGTTAACGTGTCGGTGGTACCTTCAAAGAAGTATCCAAGATCAAGCGTCACTAAATCTTGTGCATCGACACCATCGTTATATTCAGCATTGAGATCAATCACGCTTTGTAAAACTTCATCACCGGCGATAAAGGATGTGTAACCAATATATCCCATGTTTTGAATGGCAATAGCAGGGGTTGACACATAATCAATGAAGCGTTGAGCGACAACTTTGACTTGCTTATCTTCTTCCACATCAGCATCATCTTCGGCAATGTCTTTGTGCATGACAAATCCATCGAACCAAATATTACTACCTTCATCGGGGATGACATATTCTAGAGCAACGCCATCTTCATCATCGGCTGTATCCATGGCATACGTTGCGTCACCGCTCCATGCCATAAACATATCAATACGACCAGAGACGATGTCGTTTTTAGCGTTATCGGTTTCTAAGCCATAGGCATTGTCGACTAAATCTTCTAAAGATGGTTCAAGAGCTTCCAAGACTTCTGCATTAATGGTGTTAATTTTATTCGTGATGAGATCGTTGTATGCTTCACCTGTAATGGTGCCAGCTTCATAGTCAGCACGGAAACCATCAAAGTCTTCTTTGTATACATCCATCATCGCGGTCATTAATACTTCACGCACAGAGTCCTTAATCATACCCTTACCAGCATAGGTAGGATTGTAGAGGGCTTGCCATGACGTCATATCTTCAGGAGAAACTTCTAATGGGTTGTAAACTAGACCAACCGTACCCCACATATAACCAGCGGCAAATTCAGCAACGGTTCCGACATTTTCAACTTCTAAACTTTCATAAATACCTTGTAAGTATGGCGATACATAGGTGTCATAGTTGCTTAAATACTTACGCGAACCATCTTGATTTTCATCAAATTTGGTTAACCAACCTTCTTTCATTAAACGTTGGATCATAAAATCGGAAGGAGCAAAAATATCATAGTCTGCTTGTAGATTGACAACGTTGGTGTACATTTCTTCGTTAGTTCCATACATGTCATATTCGACATTAACGGTGACACCGTATTCTTCTTCATACCATTGTTCAAATTGGTCGACTAAATCTAAGTCGCCTGAAACTTCGGGATCCTTTTCATAGATATAACCACCCCAGTTATAAACTTTGAGGGTCACATCCGCTTGTGGTCCGCAACCGGCTAAAGCACCAGCAGCAAGCACAAATGCTACATAACTTATCGATTTTTTCATATCCATCTCCTTTGATGTTAGCGATGACTCATCGCTTGTATATTCTTTCTATCGCCTTTTCCTGTGAGTGAGTAGTTAACAATTAAGACACCCACGGCGAAGAGAAAAATTAAGGTTGTAAGCGCACGAATTTCTGGTGGAATACCCACCCGTAGTTGTGCTTCTACATAAGTAGAAAGCGTATCAAAACCAGACGTAGGTTTCAAGAAGGATGTGATAATAAAATCATCAAGTGATAAGGTGAAGGCTAATACGAATCCAGAAACAATGCCTGGAAAAATTTGCGGAAGGATGACTAAACGCAACGCCTTAAAAGGTGTCGCCCCTAAATCCAAGGCGGCTTCATAAATACTAGGATCGAGTTGTTGTAACTTTGGTTTCACCGACAAATAAACAAATGCAATCGTTAAAACAATATGACCGACCACTAAGGTGAATAAGTCACGATTGCCATATTGAAAAAATAAGAATAAGACCGCTAACGATAATGCCATGACGATTTCAGCGTTGATCACTGGAATTTGCGTGAGCATTTCAAAAATACGTCTCCCCGTTTTCTTCATATAAAAAATACCAATCGCACCAAGGGTTCCTAAAATGGTACTAATCGTACTCGAAATAAAGGCCACCATAAAGGTGTTGCCAACCGCACGCATCGCTCGTTCATTTAAAAATAAGCGGCGATATAAATCGAACGTGAAGGTTGAATTGGGTCCAATGACACCGACGATGCGGGTGTCAATAAAAGAAAACATAATCAATAAGAAGATTGGTAAATACATGAGTAATAAAATAAAGGCAACATAACCTTGAGCAAACAAACGTTTTACCATAAATGTTTCCTCGCTTGCTCTTCACGTTTGTTAAACTTACGAGTTACATAAAGCGTAATGCCAATAAACACCAACATGATCAAAGACATAAAGGAACCTATGTTGACGGCATCGGGTGTTGAACTGCGAAAGTAAGCATTATAAATGGCTTCCCCAAAGAGGATGACTTTCTTTTCCGATAAAATCGTGGGAATGACTTGACTTGATATCGTTGGCATAAACACCATCGTCGCTGCAGCCACAATCCCTGGCGTAGTCATGGGAATGATCACTTTATAAAAGGTTTGAAATGGCGTAGCCCCTAGATCTTGCGCAGCTTCAATTTGGGATTTATCCATTTTTAACATCGTGGTATAAAGCGGAAGGATGACAAAGGGTAAGAAATTATAGACTAGACCAATGGTCACGGCTAATGGATAGTTAGGATTTTCGTTAGCAGTCACACCAATCCAATAAAGAAGATCTTTGGTGGCCCATGTTCGGATGACAAAGTTGATCCACATCGGCATTACAAACAACAACACAACAATCGCATTCTTGTTATATTTTTTATTCGCTAATATCATCGCGATTGGATATCCAATCAATAAACATAAAACCGTATTAACTACTGCATACCAAATCGAATTAAACAGAATGTTAATGCGTTGAGGATTATTAAAAAAACTATATGCCGAATCTAAAGAAGGTTGGCCGTTGACATCGGTGAAAGCGTAAAAGAAAACGACCACTAATGGTAAGACAATAAAACCAATGAGGAAGATGATATATGGAAAAGCCAAATACTTCCGTTGGAAGTTAAATCTCATAGTCGGTGATGTCTCCGCGTAATTTCAATTTAATTTTATTGGCATCCACTTTAATGGTTAATTTGGTTCCCATATCAAATTGATATTCTGTGTCGACAATAAAGTCTTCTTCTTCCTCTTCGGTTCTTAAGATGACTTGATAATGGTCACCTTTATAGATGCAGGAAATAACCTTACCTTCTATTTGACCTGGTGTGGCATCTCCATATAGTTCAATATCGGTGAAAGGGATTTCGGCCGTTACTTTTAAATTCTTTAGATTATATTTATTATTTTTAGGACCAATTAAATAGCCTTGTTCATCAAGTTTAGAACCTTCTAAAAGTTGGGTTACATTGA
>JBDLRZ010000080.1:0-3819 GCA_039799785.1 Bacillota bacterium
TATTCGGTTTATAACCGACTCAATGGTGTTGGTGGCTTTAACGATGCGGGTCGTAATGGATTAAAGGGTGAAAATAATTGGGGTAATGGAACCGAATATGGTTGGTTCCAAAAAGGTGAAAACGATAACGCCAGTGATGTGACGTTCATCAATCGTGTCAAAGGAATGCTTGCAGGAAAAAATGGTGACTATTACAACACCACTTACACGGATCCAACTAAGACCGTCAACTATGCTTCTGCCCATGATAACTTAACACTTTATGATCAATTACAAGGCACTGTTGGGATTGAAAACGCGCCCAATGCAAGTGTTGGGATTAATGCGCTTGTTAGTTTTGGTGCTGGTATTCCTTTCATTCACGCAGGTGAAGAAATCATGCGAACCAAAATCGCTGAAGCGGATGATGAAGATGAATATGTATTTGAGATTAACGGGCAACGTATTTCTCATAACTCTTACAAATCATCAGACTTCACCAATAGCTTTAAATGGGATCGTAAAGTAACCTATCTTGCACAATTTGAACGATATGCCAGCATGATTGCATTAAGACTCAATGGGTTTTCATTCCAATTAGAATCGGCAACTGAAGTTCAAAACCAATTAGGGTTTTGGAACTCACCTTTAACCTACTCAACCATTGCCATGGCCTTAACGAAAGACAGTCAACCTTACTATGTGTTTGCGAATGCAAGAGAAGCTAAAAATAGTGGTACCTTAACCTCCATTATCGTCTGGGGAACGAGTCAAGATCGCGTGGAAGTCGTCTTTGACAGCACAGGCTATTATGCAATCGGAACCATCTTAAACGGTCAAGTGTTGATGAGACCTTATCAAGTTTTACTCGTTAAGCGAATATAAAAAACCAATCTTGAATCGATTGGTTTTTTGATGATTACGTATTTGATTTTATTTTCTTGATTTGCTTTTTTGTTAACGTCAGCAAGAGACTGACCATCATTATTTGGGCGAAGGTATAACCAAGTACGTTATAAACGACATCAATCCAAACGGGACTTCGTCCCGGTGCAAAAAATTGTAAACCTTCAAAAAATAAACCAAGTAACAATCCACTACCTAAAGATATCCATAAGTATCGATTTTTCTTTTCATATAAAAAGGTGAAGAAGGCGAGGAAACCTAAGAGACCATTCAAAAAGTTAAGGCCCATATGACCGATGCCTTTTCGTACAAACAAATAAATGTTTGTAATGACATCAGGGGTTAATAACGTTGCAGGTATGACTTCAATTTGTAAGGTTGCTTGAACTCCAAGGTCCATCACACTCGTCGCAGTAATGGTAGCCACGCCGATTGATTTTCCTAAGACAACGCCGAAATCACCAGCACTGCTTACCGTTGCAATGGCTGGATTACTGCTTGTATAGGTTAATTGACGATCGGTGACATCGAGAGGATAAAAAGTGGGAGTGATGTTAATCGTTCTACCATTTTCGACTTGAGTGTTGGATGAAATTTGTAGGGTTAAAGGAAAAACTTTTTCAATTGTGATGACCATGGAATCTTCTAATAAAGGATTGGCATTAGAGTAAACCGTAATGGTGACGGTTCGGGGTGCATAACCAGCAAAATTAACCGGAGTGATCAAACCTTGATCATTCACTTTTGCGACCTTGGAATTACTAGTTTTAAAGGTGACTTGTTGGTCGGTAGGTATGGTTTCTCCAAAGGAAGGGATTAACGAAAAATTCCGACCGATATAACCAATTGTCTCACCGATTAGTGTTAAATTCGTAGGTTGAATGACATCGATCTCATCGACAATCGTTAGCGGAATTGATTTTGATAAAGAACCAAACGTTGCAGTGATAGAAGCCTCACCTGGGGTCACCCCATAAATAACGCCGTCTTCATTAACGGAAGCGATATTCGTATTGGAAGAAGAAAATAAAACATCACTCGTTTTTGCATTGGTAGGTGAAAGATTTCCTAGTTTTACTTTAGCAGTGGTGTCTTTCTCGATTGTGGTTGTTACGTTGGCACCGATGAATGCTTCAAGCGTGAAATCAACGACTTCAGGAAAATCCACGACTTCAATTGAAATCGTGCCCACGATATTTTCATAGTTTGATGTTGCGGTAATAACGGCCTGGCCAAAGTCTCTAGCAACCGCAATCCCACCATTGGTGACTTCCATAATGGAAGGATCACTTGTACTCCATGTTAAACTCTTGTCTGTCGTATTTGTGGGTGAGAAGGTCGCGGTTATTCGGTTGGAAGTACCAATATAAATTTCAGTCGCTTCATCCCGAAGGGTTAAGGTGATGGTTTCAGCAGGTACCACCACAACTTCAGCCGGAGGAAGAATGGCTCTTGCAACCGATATAATCACTTCAGAAATACCAGTGGATAGGTCACCGGATTCTTCAGCAGACAACAAAGAATTCCCGGCAATAAAACTATTGCTCAAGAGGAATCCCGTTAAGAGCCACCAGCGAAATGGCGATAATTTCTTTTTGATTTCAATCATAAAATAAATAATATTTTACTCTATTTTTTCTGTCGAATCCTTTGAAGCTGAAAATATGATATCACTTTAATCGAAAGCAATTGTTAAAAGATTATGACGCAAAACCTTTAGGGTTCTTTTGCTGCCAATGCCATGCGTCTTTACACGCATCAAAAATAGATTTTTGTGTCTTCCATCCTAATTCTTTTAGGGCCTTCGAAGCATCGGCATAACAGATGGCGATATCACCTGGACGTCTGGCGACCACTTGATAAGGGATCTTGATTGAGTTGGCTTTTTCAAAAGCTTGAACCAATTCCAAAACGGATGTGCCTTTTCCGGTTCCAAGGTTATAAACTTGGAATCCTGGGTTTGATTTTAATTTTTTTAAAGCGGCTAAATGACCAAGCGCTAAATCCACAACGTGAATATAGTCACGAACACCTGTACCATCGACCGTAGGATAGTCATTGCCATAGATACTTAAAAAGGTACGTTTTCCAATCGCTACTTGGGTAATATAAGGCATCAAGTTATTGGGAATGCCTTGGGGGTCTTCACCAATCAAACCTGAAGCGTGCGCACCAATTGGATTAAAATAACGTAACATAATCGCTTGTAACTTTGGATTGGCTTTGACCACATCTTCAATGATCATTTCATTGATTAGCTTGGTTGAACCATATGGATTCGTCGTACCACCAATCGGATCGGTTTCTTTGATCGGCATCTTTTGAGGATTACCATAAACAGTCGCCGATGAAGAGAAGACAAGCTGATAGACTTGGTGAGCTAGCATCACTTTTAGTAATACGAGTGTTGAATTTAAATTATTGTGATAATAATCAAGAGGCTTTGCCACAGATTCACCAACCGCTTTGTATCCTGCAAAGTGAATGACTGCGTGAATTGGATGCTTTTTAAAAATATCGTGTAACTTGTTTTGATCCAGAACATCCATTTCATAAAAGGTAGGTGTTTGACCGGTGATGAGTTTGATGCGTTTTAATACTTCTGGTTTTGCATTATAAAAATTATCAACGATGACCACTTCTTCTTTTTGTTGAAGCAGTTCGACAACGGTATGACTACCAATATATCCGGCACCGCCGGTAACTAAAATGGCCATAAACTAATTATAAGTTATTTTGCGTACACAAATTGAAAAAAGGTTTCCACTTCTTCTCTCGTCGCAAATTTAGCAAGGAAAAAATAATCGCCCATCGCAATCGAGATGGGATAGGGATATGAATTTTCAAAGACAATATGTTGGGCAAACTTTTCCCGTATCGTTTGTAAATCATAACGATATTGGTGATGGTTTTTCCTTGAAGCGTTCGCACAAA